>NZ_JBFRVX010000183.1:0-11914 GCF_041475345.1 Vibrio sp. 10N.222.48.A3
TGCTCGTCTTGGTGAAGACGTCGAAAAAGTACTCGCAGCCGGTGCCGACGTTGTGCACTTCGATGTGATGGATAACCACTACGTACCTAACCTGACTTTTGGTGCACCGATCTGTAAAGCATTGCGCGACTACGGCATCACAGCTCCTATCGATGTTCATCTAATGGTTAAGCCAGTAGACAGCATCGTACCTGAGTTTGCCAAAGCTGGCGCATCAATGATTACCTTCCACGTTGAAGCGTCTGAGCACGTTGATCGCACTCTACAGTTAATCAAAGAACACGGCTGTAAAGCGGGTGTCGTACTTAACCCAGCAACGCCACTTTCTTGCCTTGATTACATCCTAGACAAAGTCGACATGATTCTACTGATGTCAGTGAACCCTGGCTTTGGCGGTCAATCTTTCATTCCTCATACTCTTGATAAGCTGCGCGCTGTTCGTAAACTTATTGACGAATCTGGCCGTGATATCCGCCTTGAGATTGATGGCGGCGTGAAGGTTGATAACATCCGTGAAATTGCAGAAGCGGGTGCAGATATGTTCGTTGCGGGTTCCGCTATCTTCAATCAACCAGATTACAAAGAAGTGATTGATGAGATGCGTTCAGAGCTTGCAAAAGTAAACGCATAATCGTAAAACTACAGATAGATTGAATATTAAGGGGCTCATTGGCCCCTTTTTTACGTCTTGGAGCTCAACTCATAAGACGAACATAATAAATAGGAAAGTAAGATGTCATTAAGCTCAATAAAACTGATTGCCTTTGATTTGGATGGAACCTTGTTAGATAGCGTGCCTGATTTGGCTGTTGCCGCTGATCAGGCTTGTCAGGAACTGGGTTTTTCTTCTGTAAGCGAAGAGCAAGTTCGCGACTACGTGGGTAATGGTGCTGACGTTCTTATCGGGCGCTCACTGAGCCGCAACTTGACGGTTGATCCAAACCTAGAGCCTGAACTGCTAAAGAAAGCGCGTATCTTGTTTGATGATTTTTACGAGCAGAGTGGCCATAAGCTGAGCCACCTTTACCCATCAGTAAAAGAAACGTTAGCTGAGTTGGATAAAGCGGGCTTCACCATGGCGCTTGTAACAAACAAGCCATCGAAATTTGTACCAGCCGTTCTGGCGCAACACGATATTGATAAGTACTTTGTTGATGTGTTGGGTGGCGACTCTTTCCCAGAGAAAAAGCCGAATCCAGTGGCGTTGAACTGGTTGCTAGAAAAGCACAATGTAAAAGCTGAAGAGATGCTGATGGTTGGCGATTCAAGCAATGACATCAAAGCGGCTAAGAATGCTGGCTGTCACTCGTTTGGTCTGACATACGGCTACAACCACGGTGAGTCGATTTCAGTATCAAACCCTGACTATGTCGCAGACAATATTGCGCAATTACTAGATGTCGTTCTAGTTTCAGCATAAAGCGGATAAAAGTTAGCTAACCTACTAGCAAAATACTTATCAATGAGTACACTGGATGAGCCGTGCAGAAGAGCTGTACGGCTTTCTATTTTAAAGTTAAGAAGCTAAGTTTTTCAGATACTAGGTTAAGAAACTAAGTTAACGAGCTTAGCTAACAAGCAAAGGAATTAAAACCATGAGCAAGCCCATCGTATTGAGTGGTGTTCAACCATCTGGTGAACTAAGTATCGGTAACTACTTGGGTGCTCTACGTCAATGGCAACAGATGCAAGATGATTACGATTGCCAATACTGTGTTGTAGACCTTCATGCAATTACGGTTCGCCAAGATCCGAAAGCACTGCACGAAGCGACTCTAGACGCATTAGCAATCTGTCTTGCTGTCGGTGTTGATCCAAAGAAGAGCACGCTATTTGTTCAGTCACACGTACCAGAGCATGCTCAACTTGGTTGGCTTCTTAACTGTTACACGCAAATGGGTGAACTGAGCCGTATGACTCAGTTTAAAGATAAGTCTGCACGTCACTCAAACGACGTAAACGTAGGCCTATACGACTACCCAGTGTTGATGGCTGCAGACATCCTGCTTTACGGTGCTCACCAAGTGCCAGTAGGTAGCGACCAGAAACAACACTTAGAGCTAGCGCGTGATATCGCAACTCGCTTTAACAACATTTACGGTCCTGAAACGCCAATCTTCCAAGTACCAGAACCTTACATTCCAACAGTGAATGCACGTGTAATGAGCCTGCAAGATGCGACGAAGAAGATGTCTAAGTCGGATGACAACCGTAAGAACGTGATTACTCTGCTAGAAGAGCCTAAGTCGATCATCAAGAAGATCAACAAAGCGCAAACCGATGCAGAAACGCCACCACGTATTGCTCACGATTGGGAAAACAAAGCAGGTATCTCTAACCTAATGGGTCTTTACTCTGCGGCGACGGGTAAAACGTTTGAAGAGATCGAAGCGCAGTACCAAGGCGTTGAAATGTACGGTCCATTTAAGAAAGATGTAGGCGCAGCATTGGCTGAGATGCTTGAGCCGATTCAATCTGAATACCACCGTATCCGTGCTGACCGTGCTTACATGGACGCAGTAATGAAAGCGGGTGCCGAAAAAGCCTCTGAGCGTGCTGCAGTAACACTGAAAAAAGCATACGAAGCGGTAGGTTTTGTTACTCGCCCATAGGGTTTACTAAAACGACTCGTTTAGAAATTCAAGCCCAAAGTGACTTTGTTTACTTTGGGCTTTTTATTGCCCGCTCCATTTACCTTCCCAGTAAATCTCTTGTTTGAATTGATAATTTAAGCATTATCTAGCTAACACATTCATCATGCTAATGCTGTGCAGGTGATCTTATTTGGTATCCTCAAGCTTTATAAAGTCACTCTCGTTTCTATATATGTTGGAAATATATAACGTGCCAAACAATTGATGATTCCAAAGTGATAAGTTCCTCATTTTCTTGCCAACTGACTTATTCCTTTCATAAATAAACCTGATAGTTACCACAAAATACATGACTGTCCATAGATGGCAGTGACTATAAATCAATGAACTCAGGTGAAACGGATGGCTCTTTTACACAAACCTTCATTGCTAGCAGTGGCAATTGGTAGCTTGTTAACCACAAGCGCACACGCTGATTTGTTTATTTCACAATATGTGGAAGGCGGCAGCTACAACAAAGCGGTTGAGATCGCCAATAACGGCGATAGCAGCATTAACTTAGATGGTTACTCACTGGCGAAGTCTGCCAATGGCAATGGATCATGGGGCGCCACTTTACCTTTAGATGGCCACGTTTTAGCGCCCGGTGAAGTACTCGTGGTCGCACATTCTAGTGCGAGTGATGAGATTAAAGCTCAAGCTGACATCATTAATGCCTCTATCGCCAATCATAACGGTGACGACCCGCTGGCTATTTTGAATTCAGATGGTTCGGTACATGATGTTGTTGGTTTGATGGGCGATGTGGACTGGGGCAAAGATGTTACTTTGGTTCGTGCGACACAAACACCTTCTGCGACGTTTGATGCTTCACAATGGGTATCGCTACCAAAAGACAGTATTGAAGGCCTAGGTTCACTAGACAGTGTTGAACTGCCAGAAGCGTTTACTTGTACACAAGATGGCTCTGACCCAGTATTCACCACCATTCAAGAAATCCAAGGTGAGGGCGCTACATCGCCATTCATCGATGGCTATCCATACATCACTGACGATGAATACTTCGTCAAAGGTGTGGTAAGTGCAGTCACTACTGGCCTAACCAAAGGCTTCTATCTGCAAGCACTTGAGGATGACTTCAATTCAAGTACCTCTGAAGGTCTATTTATTCACACTAACCAGTCAAGCTCAGATTTAACTGCGGGCGATGTGGTGTGTGTGAAAGGTAAGGTTCAAGAATACTACAGCCACACTCAGCTTAAAGTTGAAAACAACCAATGGCTAAAGCAGGGCGAACAACAAGCACCACAAGCGACAGCGATTGAAGTGTTAGACAGTGACGAGAACTTCGCTGCAACGCTTGAACGCTACGAAGGCATGTTGGTGAAAACAACCGAAGCACTTGATATGCGTGTGACGCGTACCTTTGGTTATGACTACGCAGGTCGTCGTAACAACATGGTACTGGCGCATGAGCGTATTAACATGCAGCCAAATCAGCTTTTCGCCGCGGGTTCTGACGAAGCGAAGCAGCAAACTGAAGACAACGCAGACCGTCGTCTTTTCGTTGAAACCGATCAAAAAGCGGCTGATGGACAAGTCCCTTTTTATCCAGATTTTGGCCGCACTGATATCGACCAAGACGGTTCAACAGAAGATTACATCCGCATTGATGACACCATTGTTGGCCTAGAAGGCGTGCTGACCTACAGCTACGGTGAGTATCGTTTAATTACGACCAACCAGATCTCGGCTGAAAACTTCTTACGTAACGATCCGCGTACCGACAAACCAGATATGGATGAAGGTGATTTACGTATCGCGACCTTCAACGTATTGAACTACTTTAACTCTCCATTTGGTGGCGACGCGAATCAGCACGGCAACAACCGTGGCGCGAACACCATCACTGAGTTTGAGATGCAGCAAGAGAAGATTGTGAACGCGATTCTTCGCTTAGATGCAGACATCATTGGTTTGATGGAAATTGAGAACAACGGCTTTGGTGAAGGCTCTGCTATTCAGCAACTTGTAAACCAACTGAATGATCGCATTGAGCGTAAGAAAGACCGTTATACCTTTGTGGCTGTCGACTCGAACGAAGATGGCGTAACCGACGAGATGGACTCGATTGGTACTGACGTTATCACAACGGGTGTTATCTACCGCAAGAAGGTAGTGAAGCTTAAAGACAGCCGTGTTATCGCGATGCCAAGCCAACAAGCACCAGAAGTGTTAGACGATTCAGGCAAGGTGATTGAAGACGGTAAGAACTATCAACGTGACTCATTGGCGCCAACTTTTAAAGTGAAAGGCACCAAAGAGAAACTGACCGTTGCGATTAATCACTTTAAATCGAAAGGTTCTAAGTGTTGGGAAGATGCAGCCCCTGTCGAACAGGGCGGCCAAGGTGGTGTTGACGCCGATAAGCAAGGCTCATGTGAGAACTTCCGTGTGGCTGCTGCGGTTGCACTGGGTGAAGCGCTAGATGGCATCAAAGGCCATAAAGTGATTCTGGGTGATATGAACTCGTACGGCATGGAAGACCCAATGCTGGTACTGACGGATTACTCTGAAGAGAAATACGGTAAGCAAATCAAAGCGGCGCGTAACACCTACATTGACGGTGTCGAGCAGTTTGGCGATAACGGTGCGGTGATTACTAAGAACTACGGCTACATTAATGCTGTGGCTCAAAAGCACCCAGACAGCTGGAGCTACTCATACAATGATGAGGTTGGCGCTTTGGATCACCTGTTGATCAGCGACAGCCTGAAAGACATGGTGGTGGATGCGACTGACTGGCACATCAACGGCGGTGAATCGAAGTTGCTTGATTACAACGAAGAGTTCAAAGGTGATCTGCCGAAGTACCAAGATCACTTCCGTTCATCGGATCATGATCCGGCAGTTCTTGAGCTTAAAGTCGGTGGTTCATTCGGCTTAGGTGCATTGATGTCATTGTTTGGCTTAGCAATGTGGCGTCGTCGCAAGTAGTGACATCGTTAACTGCGCAAGCCAGTTGATACAGGTAACTGAAAGTTATCTGTAAACAATTAAGGTCAACTTAGGTTGGCCTTAATTATTGGCGAAATGCAGTTTCCACTTGCCTTTCGCCATGGGTATTGCACAATACCGCCCCTATATCTCCCAATCATTTAGTATTTAGCAAACGATTTCGACCCATGTTACTTATCATCGATAACTACGACTCTTTTACCTATAACTTGTATCAGTATTTCTGTGAGTTAGGGGTCACTGTGAAAGTTGTTCGCAACGATGAGATTGATATCGCAGGTATCGAAGCGCTGAATCCTAGCCATCTTGTTATCTCGCCGGGCCCGTGTACGCCCGATGATGCGGGAATCTCTCTGCAAGTCATTGAACACTTCGTGGGTAAGTTGCCTATCTTAGGTGTGTGCCTTGGTCATCAAGCCATTGCTCAAGTCTTTGGTGGTGAAGTCGTGCGAGCCAGACAAGTGATGCACGGTAAAACCTCTCCCATCCGCCACAATGGCAAGAGTGTTTTTCAGGGGTTGAATAACCCTCTAACCGTGACACGTTACCATTCTCTAGTGGTGAAAAATGGCACGCTGCCTGACTGCTTTGAATTGACCTCTTGGACGGAATTTGAAGATGGCAGCATGGATGAGATCATGGGTTATCAACACAAAACCTTGCCGATTGATGCCGTACAATTTCACCCTGAGTCGATTAAAACAGAGCAGGGACACCAACTTCTCGCTAACTTCTTAGCGCGTTGAGTGTTTAAATTTGCCCCTTTCTCCGCCTAAATAAGCCAGTTAAACCTGTCAGCCAATTTGTTAAGCGTTTAAATTCGGGCTCTACGAGTCTCTTACTCCTCTGACGCCGATCACTTTTTATAACATTTCTCTCTCGCTTCGCTAAGTTTTTAGCCTATGCAAAATTATTCGCGTTATTTCCTCTCGAACCCTATATACCGCTGTGCCAGTAAGGCTTTGCTATTACTAGTCATACGTTTAGGTAAAAAAAGCTTCATAAAACAGATTAATTGATGCATAAATAGTCATAGGTAGTGACGTTTAGCTGGTTGTGAGGGATGGCTAAAGAATAATCTACTATTGAAAAGGTTAATTAAATGTAAATATAATGCTGCAGCGGGATTATGGCGAGACAAAATATCTTTGTCTCACTTATGAACCATTACGCTTATTTGCGAAGCTTGCGGTATCGAGAAGGAATGTACGATGACAGTGGAAAATAAAGTAGAACGTAGTCTGTTTAATGAGGTGATGGTGCCTTGTTATAACCCAATGGAAATGATCCCAGTAAAAGGGGAAGGCGCACGCGTTTGGGACCAACAAGGCCGAGAGTATATCGACTTTGCTGGTGGTATCGCTGTGAGCTGTTTGGGTCACTGTCACCCGGCAATGGTTAACGCAGTTACTGAGCAAGCAAACAAGATTTGGCACCTAAGTAACGTGATGACCAACGAACCTGCGCTGCGTCTAGCGAAAAAGCTAACCGACGTATGTTTTGCAGAAAAAGTATTCTTTGCCAACTCTGGCGCAGAAGCGAATGAAGCAGCATTGAAGCTAGCTCGTCGTTGGGCAGCGGATGTTCACGGTCCTGAGAAATCTGAAATTATTGCATTCAAACAAGGTTTCCACGGTCGTACTTTCTTTACCGTAACGGTGGGTGGTCAAGAGGCTTACTCTGATGGCTTCGGTCCTAAACCGGGCGATGTAACTCACCTGCCTTACAACGATATTGCAGCGCTAGAAGCGCACATCTCTGATCGTACTTGTGCAATCATGATGGAACCTCTGCAAGGCGAGGGCGGTATCATCTCTCCAACATCTGAGTTCGTGAACACGGTTCGTGAACTGTGTGACAAACACAATGCGCTGCTTATCTTTGATGAAGTGCAAACAGGTAATGGCCGTACAGGTAACTTTTACGCTTACCAAGGCCTAGGTGTGACACCTGATATCCTAAGCACAGCGAAATCACTAGGTGGTGGTTTCCCAATTGGCGCAATGCTAACAACGTCTGAACTTGCGACACACCTAAAAGTGGGTACGCACGGTTCTACTTACGGTGGTAACCCACTGGCGTGTGCTGTTGCTGAAGCCGTTGTTGACGTAGTAAGCCAACCTGAAACGTTGGCTGGCGTGAAAGAACGCGAAGCACTATTCCGTGATGGTTTAGCTAAGATTAACGACAAATACCAAATATTCAGTGAAGTTCGCGGTAAAGGCCTATTGCTAGGCGCTGCGCTTAATGAAGCATGGCAAGGTCGTGCTCGTGATGTACTAGTAGCAGCAGGCGAACAAGGCTTGATGGTACTGGTTGCGGGTGCAAACGTAGTTCGTTTTACTCCATCACTGGTTATCACAACACAAGAAATTGAAGAAGGTTTATCAAAACTAGACAAAGCAATCGCTACGCTAGTTTAGCCTGAGCGGCGTCATAGGAATGATCGCCATTAGAGCGATCCCATGACGTACTGCTAAAGGCCCAAGCTTCTGGTTTTGGGCCTGTTTTGCATCTGGAGGGAATATTGATGCTAGTTGTTCGCCCAATAAAATTATCTGATTACGATGCGCTGCATACCTGCGCGGTTGAATCTGGTCACGGATTCACATCTCTTCCGGTTAACGAAGAACTGTTAACTAACCGAATTACTCACTCTGAATACAGCTTTGCTAAACAAGACGTGACTGAACCCGGTGATGAAGGCTACCTAATGGTTGGCTTCGACACTGAAACAGGAGAAGTTGCAGGCACGACAGGCATCGAAGCCTCAATTGGCTGGGATGTTCCGTTTTACTCTTACCACATCAGCAAAGTGGTTCACTCATCGCAAAAGCTTGGCGTGAATAACGTCGTTAAGCTGCTGACTTTCGGCAATAACTACACCGGATGCAGTGAGATCTGCACACTGTTCTTGCGTCCAGCTTTCCGTGGTGGATTGAATGGTCGTTTGATGTCGAAGTGTCGCTTCCTGATCATGTCAGAGCACCCAGAGCGTTTCTCGAAAACGATTTTTGCTGAGATGCGTGGTGTATCGGATGCGGAAGGTAACTCACCTTTCTGGCAATGGCTGCAAGAGCACTTCTTCTCAATTGATTTCACGCTTGCTGATTACCTCACTGGTATCGGTAAGAAAGGCTTCATTGCTGACCTAATGCCGAAGCTGCCTATCTACGTGAACCTACTGAGCAAAGAGGCTCAGGCGGTGATTGGAGAGGTACATGATAATACACGCCCAGCACTTAAGTTGTTGGAACGTGAAGGTTTCACTAACCGTGGTTATGTCGACATCTTTGATGCAGGCCCAACGGTTGAGTGTGATTTAAGAAACATTGAATCAGTGCGTCATGCGATTCGAGCTCAGGTTCAAATTGCAGAGCACTCCAGCTCTAAAGACTTCCTAATTGGTAATACCTCATTTGAGAACTTCCGCGCAGTAGCCGCGAAAGGCGCGTATGACCAAGCAAGCGACACAGTGATTTTATCATCTGAAGTAGCAAGCGCTCTTGAAGTAAAAGAAGGCGAATTCGTTCGTATGTTGGCTCAATAAGAGCGGCGATTATCTGTCGAAGATTTTAAGGATAGAAGTATGACTCAGTGGATAGCAGGACAGTGGGTGGCAGGTCAAGGCGACGCCATGACATCAGTAAGCCCATACAACAATGAAGTCGTGTGGCAAGGCGATAGTGCAACACCAGCGCAGGTTGAATCTGCAGTAGCAGCGGCTCGTGATGCGTTCTTAGTTTGGAAGAAACTGAGCTTTGCAGAGCGTGAAGCGATCGTGTTGAACTTTGCTGAGAAGGTAAAAGAGAACAGCGAAGAGATTGCACAGATTATTGCAAAAGAGACGGGTAAGCCGATTTGGGAAACTCGCACTGAAGCGGGCGCAATGGCGGGTAAAATCGCTATCTCTATTCGTGCGTACCACGAACGTACTGGTGAAGCTTCGCGTGAAGCGGCAGGTAACCAAATCGTACTGCGTCATCGTCCATTAGGCGTTATGGCGGTATTTGGCCCTTACAACTTCCCAGGTCACCTACCTAATGGTCATATTGTTCCAGCACTGCTATCGGGTAATACCGTGGTATTTAAGCCGTCAGAGCAGACACCTTGGACAGGTGAGTTTGCGATGAAGCTATGGCAAGAAGCAGGCCTTCCTGCTGGCGTGATCAACCTAGTGCAAGGCGCTAAAGAGACAGGTATCGCACTGGCTGATGCTAAAGGTCTTGATGGCGTGCTATTCACGGGTAGTGCTAATACCGGTCATATCCTTCACCGTCAATTCGCGGGTCAACCGGGCAAGATGCTGGCGCTAGAGATGGGTGGCAACAACCCGATGGTGATCAGTGACCAATTTGGTGATGCTGACGCGACGGTTTATACCATTATCCAATCGGCTTTCATCAGTGCGGGTCAACGTTGTACATGTGCGCGTCGTTTGTATGTTCCTGTTGGCGAGAAGGGTGAACAACTGCTCGATAAGCTCGTTGCGGCTACCTTGAAGATTCGTGTTGATCAGCCGTTCGCAGAACCAGCACCCTTCATGGGCCCACAAATCTCTGAAGCGGCAGCTAAGTTCATTTTGGACGCGCAAGCTAATCTGCAATCGTTAGGTGGTGTAAGCCTAGTCGAAGCAAAAGCGGGCGAAGCGGCGTTTGTTTCTCCGGGTATTATCGATGCAACCAACATTGCTGAGTTGCCAGATGAAGAGTACTTCGGCCCATTACTGCAAGTGGTTCGCTACCAATCGCTAGAGCAAGCCGTTGAACTGGCTAATGACACGCGCTTTGGTTTGTCTGCAGGCCTAGTTTCAACCGACGATTCCGAATGGGAATACTTCGTTGACCATATCCGTGCGGGTATTGTTAACCGTAATCGCCAGCTAACAGGTGCAAGTGGTGATGCACCATTTGGTGGCCCGGGTGCTTCAGGCAACCTACGCCCAAGTGCTTACTATGCGGCTGACTACTGTGCTTACCCAATGGCGTCAATGGAAGGTGGTGAAACTCAACTGCCAACTACGTTTAGCCCAGGTATTGAGCTGTAGTTTTGGTTCTTAAGCTTTAACTTGATGAATCATAAGCTTATGAGCTCTAGGTTCATGAGTAACAGATTCATTGATTGATTGTGTAATAAGGAAGCGGTGTTATCGCTTCCTATTTTCACCCACGTCCGACACCTAGATTGGGCGGTAGATAATAATAGAACAAGTATGTCACAGGCTGATGGCTGCTGACTCTATGTCCAGCCTCTCCCTTTCTAATCCAAATTACTAGCTTGCTAGAACCTCTGACAAGGAGTCACCATGACGCCCGATCTACTCTTTAAATCACTATGGAATGATTACATTCACAGGCTTTGCCCATCGGCTGAGAAAGTACACCATTTGCTGAAAGAAGATGAAGCTCTGATTAATGATCACATTGCACTGCGTACTTTCAATGTTGCACCGCTAGGTATTGAAACATTGGCTAAACCTTTCCTTGAGTTAGGTTACAAGGCGTGTGGCGATTACTTATTTGAGAGCAAGAAGCTAGTGGCTAAGCACTACGAGCACCCAGATCCAAACCAACCAAAAGTGTTCATTAGTGAGTTGAAGGTCGAAGAGTGTTCAAGTGACCTGCAACAGATCGTTGCTAAGTTGGTTGAGCAAGTGGATGCTAGCAAACTGCAAGGTCATGAATTCTTGTTTGGTGGTCGTCTTTGGGATTTGAGCTTCGCAGATTTCCAAGTGCTAGCAAAAGAGAGTGAGTACGCTTCTTGGCTAGCCGCTCATGGTTACGGTGCAAACCACTTTACGGTGAGTGTGAACCAGTTAAATAAGTTCGATGAAGTGCAGGCCGTGAATGACTATCTGAATGAGTCGGGATTCACTATCAATGTATCTGGCGGTGAGGTGAAAGGCTCTCCAGTGGTCTTATTAGAGCAATCATCAACAATGGCAGACAAAGTCCCAGTTTCATTTGTTGAACGCAATGAGATGATTCCTGGCGGCTTCTATGAGTTCGCTAAGCGTTATGCGATGGCTAATGGTGAGCTTTATACCGGATTTGTCGCGGCATCAGCTGACAAGATCTTTGAAAGCACCAACGGTTAAAGAAAAATACGAGCATGGGCTTTGCCCTAGAGGTGCGGGTACGCTTCGCTTCGAGATACTTTAGAATAGTGAAGTCCGATTTATAACTTTGCTTCCCGCATCTGTTCTCTAGATATTTAGAAAACAAAAAAGCCACCAAATTCGCATTTGGTGGCTTTCAAATTTTTGGCTCAGTTAATCGAGATTAACGAGTGCCGTATACCAC
>NZ_JBFRVX010000184.1:0-6937 GCF_041475345.1 Vibrio sp. 10N.222.48.A3
TGTTTCTGTTTCTTGGTGGTTAATGACCAAAACTCATGCACTTGTGCTTGGTTTTCTCCACGGTAAGTGACCTTAAGCTGCGACTTGCCTTTTTCGTCCTTGAGAACGTTAAGGTCCATTTCTAAACACTCAAACACCAACGCATCTTTGAGGTTTAACGCTTCCTTAAGCTTTTTATCTGGGTCGACCAAGGTGGCATCACACTCATGACAAATGCGCGCGGCAATGTCGTTGTCAGCGCCGCATTCACCACAATACTTAGCACGAAAACGATAGTTACAGTGCTCGCGTTCGCCCGTGTCTTCATCGGTAAAGTAGCCTTGGCATTTACGGCCAAAGTGTTCGAGTAAGAAGCCGTTGCTGTCTAGCTTGCCCCAGAAGTTATTATTGAAGCCGCAAGCAGGGCAGGGAATAGTGATGATTTCACTATCTGAGTCAGGCTTTGGGTCTCCGACCTCTGGTTGGTAAAGGTCGTAACTGTTGCCCGCATAGTCGAGCACTAAACACTCTTTTTTACCCGGAGATAGGCGTAAGCCACGGCCAACGATTTGTTGGTACAAGCTAATAGATTCTGTTGGGCGCAAAATCGCGATTAAATCCACATGGGGCGCATCAAAACCAGTGGTTAATACCGACACGTTAACCAAGAATTTGATTTTACGTTCCTTGAAATCACTGATGATTTGGTCACGTTCGAGTGTCGGTGTGTCGCCGATTACAATTGAAGCTTCACCTTCTGGCAGTAAACCAAGGATCTCTTGTGCGTGTCTAACGGTCGCAGCAAATACCATGATGCCAAGCTTGTCTTTGGCCAGTTCAATGATTTGATCGACAATTTGTGGGGTAGCACGCTTCGATTGCTCAATCACCATATCGAGTTCTGATTCTTTATAGCGCCCCGTACTTGCCGGCCTTAGTTGCGAAAAGTCATAGCTCAAAACGGGCGCATCGATCATGCGTGCTGGTGTTAGAAAGCCTTCGTCCAACAAGTAACGAATCGGCAGTTCGAAAATACAGTCTCTGAAAAATCTCGGCTCTTCAGAACGCACTTGGCCACGTGTGTGATATTGGTAAAGCCACCCCATACCAAGACGATAAGGCGTCGCGGTCAATCCAAGCACCTTTATGCCTGAATTATTTTCACGTAAGTGAGTGATCACTTTTTGATAGCTGCTGGTCTTTTCATCTGGTACGCGGTGGCATTCGTCGATAACCAATAATGAGAACTGATTGGAGAATGAGTCAAGGTTTCGAACTACGGATTGAACTGAAGCAAACACCACTTGTTGGTCTGTCTCTTTACGCCCTAAACCAGCAGAGAAAATTGAACCTTTTAGCCCATAACCTTCATACTTTTCATGGTTTTGCTCAACGAGCTCTTTTACGTGCGCAAGCACTAGAACACGACCTTTAGCGAGCCTTGCTAACTCTGCAATCACAAGGCTTTTTCCTGCGCCTGTAGGCAATACAAGAACAGCCGGTGTTTGGTGTTTTCTGAAGTAATGAATCACTGATTTTACTGAGTCAGCTTGGTACGGGCGGAGTGTATACATATCGTGTCTTGTAAAATGAAAAACAAATAGTGTGAAATAGCTCAACTAATTGAGCAAAGGTGACTATAATACCCGACTTAGATTAGTTGAGGTATTCATGCGTTTAGATAAATTTCTGTGCGATGCGTTAGGCGTCACTCGAAGAGAAGCAACACACTTATTAAAATCAAAAGCAGTGACAGTAAATGATGTCATTCAAAAAAGCGGCTCGCTTAAGGTAACTGAAGAGTGCGTTGTGGAATGGCAAGGCAATGAACTGAATGTTCACGGCCCGCGTTACATCATGCTTTACAAGCCAGAAGGCTTTGTTTGTTCGCATGAAGATGGTTCAAATCGCACTGCGTTTGAATTACTCGATGAAATCAAAATGGACAAGCTGCACTTTGCAGGTCGTTTAGATGTTGATACAACGGGTCTTGTCTTAATGACAGACGACGGTAAGTGGTCTCACCGTATCACATCGCCAAAGCACAAGTGCGAGAAGATGTACCGAGTGTGGTTGGTTGAACCTGTTGAAGACGATTACGTTGAAAAGTTCAAAGAGGGCATCCAGCTTAAGAGCGAAGACGGCCTAACACTTCCAGCACACCTTGAAGTACGTGCAGAGCGTGAAGTGTTGCTAACGATTCACGAAGGCAAATACCACCAAGTAAAACGCATGTTTGCAGCACTTGGTAACAAGGTAGAAGCACTGCACCGTGAACGTATTGGTGAAATCGAGATGGACGAGTCTTTAGAGTTGGGTGAATACCGTTACCTAACACAAGAAGAAGTAGACTCTATCTGGAAGTAATCTTTTCTACCGTAGATGTGGCCGACCAAGGATAGCGTCGGCTGATTATTTTGACTGGTACTAGGACAGTTTCAGCCATTATTACTATATGTTCATGTATGTGTGCGCATATTCGTGTATCACTGTGCGTATTCGTGTATTGCTACGTGTATATTCGTATATTGCTGCGTGCATGCTCGTGTTCACATAGAACTTAGTACTTAGTCGGAGAGTTATGCAAACGTCTACCTCACAGACCCCAAGCTCACAACCACAAACGCCTCAGTTAGGTTGGATGCTATTTTTGGTTTTGGGCGCTATTGGTGCTTTAACACCACTCGCCATCGATATGTACCTACCTGCAATGCCAACGATCGCCAAAGATCTTGGTGTGACAGCAGGGGAAGTGCAAATCACACTTACCGCGTACACCGCAGGTTTCGCTTTAGGTCAGTTGTTACATGGTCCGTTAGCCGACAGTTATGGTCGCAAGCCAGTTCTACTGATTGGTGTGCTCTTCTTTGCGATAGCGTCTGTCGTGAGTGCAACCACTCATGGCATTGAAGCGTTAACGTTAGTTCGTACCGCTCAAGGTTTTGCAGGTGCGGCGGCGGCGGTCATTATCCAAGCGGTTGTGCGTGATATGTTCGACCGTGAAGATTTTGCAAGAACCATGTCGTTCGTTACCTTAGTGATGACGGTTGCGCCATTAATTGCCCCTATGATTGGTGGTTATTTGGCATTGTGGTTCGGCTGGCGTTCAATCTTTTGGGTGTTGGCTATTTTTGCGGTTATCGTGATTCTTGCGGTTATCATTAAGATCCCTGAAACACTGCCTGTTGAAAATCGTCAGCCATTGCGCTTTAAAACGACGATTCGCAATTACGCTCGTTTATGTAAAAACTCGACCGCTATGGGCCTAATTTTCTCGGGTGCGTTCTCGTTCTCTGGGATGTTTGCATTCTTAACCGCAGGCTCTTTTGTCTACATTGATGTCTATGGAGTACGTCCTGACCTGTTTGGTTACCTGTTTGGTCTGAACATCGTTGCGATGATTCTGATGACGACAATTAATGGTCGAATTGTTAAGAAGGTTGGCTCTCATACCATGCTGAGAGCCGCGCTGGTCATTCAATTATTAGCTGGCGTCGGTTTACTGGTTGGTTGGTTATTGGATCTCGGGCTTTGGGGTATTGTGCCGTTTGTGATGCTATTTATTGGCACCATTTCTACTATCGGCAGTAACTCTATGGGTCTATTGCTCAGTGGTTATCCAAACATGGCCGGTACGGCTTCATCGCTTGCGGGAACATTAAGATTTGGTACTGGTTCTGTCGTTGGAGCTATCGTTGCGATGCTGCCAAGTGACAGTGCTGGGTCTATGGCTATGGTAATGGCTGCGTGTGCAGTAATGTCAGCGTTACTATATTGGACATTAGGAAAGAAGGCATAATGTCAAAATACTATATTGAAATTCAGAAGTTAGTGAATGATGCATTAGGCGAGCTTTACGCTCTGCACAAAGCAGGCAAAGCGATTGATGCGCCTATTGCGAACAACCTTTATTTAGTTCGTTGGGTAACGAAGGCGATTAAGGCTCAGTCTTATGATCGTGTGATTGTGCCTGACTTGGTTCGCTGGCAGAAACAGGGCCGTTCAAAGGGCAATAACTCTGATTTAACTTTTACCTTTAAACGTATTTCTGCGTTTTACGGACGTTTTTTCCCTGAAGGCGAAGAGCCTAAAGCGCTAAAAGACAGTGATGTTGAAGCGTTCATGGACAAAATGTACGAGATGGGTTGGAGTGTATCAAGTGAAGACGAGCTAACGACTGGCGGCAAAATTCAGTTCTTCACTGATGGTGAGCACTCTTTTGCACTTTGTGGCAAACAGTGTGACGACTCGTTCGACGGTGAGCTAATGGTAAAACCAATGAACTGGTTTGTTCGTGGTAACCACGCTGAGTTTATTCAAGCAGCGATGGAAGCAGGTTTCATGCTTCACAAAGTCACTGACTACAAGTCAGCGGTGAAGTATCACGGTGAATACATCGTGTATCCAGCTAACCAAGGCAACCAACTTGCAGAGATCCCAATTAGCGTTATTGGCTAGTAGCGGATTCGGGATGCGAGATGAGAGATACGAAGAGCGGAACTATCCGCTCTTTTTTTGCCTCTCATAGCGCGTGTCGCAAATTTGCTGTTAAGTCTTTTCGCATCTCGACAGACGAATCTGCTTTTAATCTCTTCGCATCCCGTATCCGCTTTTAATCGTTTCGCATCTCGTTACTCGAATCCCGGATCCGCTTTTAATCTTTTCTCATCTCGACACTCGAATCTCGCATCTGCTCTTTAGCCTGCTTCTCAATCGCCTTCACCATGCCTTTAAAGATAAACAGGTGAGCTGGCATCATCGCGAACCAATACAGTAAGCCTAAAAAGCCTTTTGGATGCCACCAAGCTGAAATGTTCAGTTCACGAGAATCACCGTGGTCAGATACGGTAATTTCGAGTCTCCCCAAACCGGGGCCTTTCATACCGAAAAGCAGAGATAGAAACTGATTCTCTTCACAGCGAATAACCTTCCAAGAGTCAATTTTGTCACCGACTTTTAGGTTAGGGCCTTCTGGCATTTGTCGAACAGGTACACCACCGCCAAAGATAAGATCTAACCATTCGCGTGTGCGCCATAAAGCGTTAGCGAAGAAGTAACCCTGTTTTGGGCTTCCTATCTGCTGTGCAACATGCCAGAGGGAATCTAAGGATGCGCTTGAGGTGATACTTGCCCCTGTTTTCTTCGGGTAATAGCCATACCCAGCTTGCCAGCGCGTGAAGGCGGTTTTGTCAAAGCCCCAAACATTACTTTTTACGAAGTTTCCTTCAGCGTGAATTGCTTGCTCAACCATGTTTTCGAATGAGATAAGTTTCTGAGGGTACTTTTCTCTAATGATGGTCGAACTGGCAATAAAGTCATGCTTTAAGCCCGCGAGAAGCGCTCTGCCTATGTTGGACGGAACAGAAGTCACCACGCCCAACCAATAAGACGCCATTGAAGGTGTGAGAAGTGATGTCGCCCACAGCCTGAGTGGACGATCGGCTGTTTTGGCAATGTGAGCAAATTGATTTCGATAAGAGACAATATCCGGCCCGCCAACCTCGAAGGTTTGGCTTTCGCTAGGCGTGTCTTGTGCGAGTTTTAGTAGATAGTGGTTCAGGTTCTGCAAGGCAATAGGGTTGGCTTTAGAGTCGACCCATTTGGGCGCAATCATGATAGGTAAGTTGTACACGAAGTCTCGCATGATCTCGAACGCCGCAGAGCCAGGGCCAATGATGACGCCTGCTTGAAGTTCGGTCACCGGTACTGGTCCTTTACGAAGCAGTTGTCCGGTTTGTTTTCTCGCTTGAAGATGCTCTGAATCACCAGTTTGGGGCTGAAGCGAACTGAGGTAGATGACGTGTTGGTTTTTTGGCCCAAGAGCCGAAACAAAGTTACGAGCCAAGTTGAGTTCGTAATCAATGAAATCATGGCCTTCAGCCATTCCATGTACAAGAAAGAAAATAAGGTCAAAGTCAGGGACGAGCGCTTGTGTCGCAGCTTGATCTGCGAGATCAAGGTATTCAAGTGACAAGTTGTCGTGAGGCTCTGTTCGTGCTTTTAAATAGTCGATATGCCTTGCTGCAGCTGTGACTTGATAGCCTTGCTCAAGCAGGATAGGGAGGAGCTGCGAACCAACATATCCAGAAGCGCCTAAAACCAGTACTTTCTTCATTGTTACTCCATTTATCTCTGTGGTTAAAAACCGAACATTGATATAATAGCGCGATATTTATCTTTATTCATCAATACGTTCCGTTTAGGTATTTCTATGTTGCTCTCTTCAATTATTCATCACACTCGAGGTGATTTTGTTCGTAGGCTTATTGCGATTGCTTTGCCTATTACTTTGCAGAGCATTATGTTTTCAAGCCGAGGCTTAGTGGATGTGTTGATGTTAGGCCAATTGGGTGAAGCGGATATTGCGGCGGTGGGTGTGGCGAGTCGAGCCATGTTTGTCACGACCATTATGCTGGTGGGTGTCACCACGGGTGGTGCGTTATTGACTGCGCAATATTGGGGAGCAGGTAACAAGCAAGGCGTCAGAGAAAGTACGGCGTTGACTTGGCTGGTTTCAACACTGTTTGCATTACTAACTATTGTTTTCTTCGTTTCATTTCCCGCACAAATCATGGGCGTGACGACTGACTCCCAAGAAGTGATCAACCTTGGTGTTGAATACATTGTTATCACCTCGTTTAGCATGCTAGCTGTATCGTGCGTTAGCAGTATGGCTGTAGGTTTGAGAGCGATGCACAAACCCGGGCTAAGCACCTTCTTCAGCGGTATCGGTATCCTGTCTAACGTGTTCTTAAACTGGGTGCTGATCTTCGGTAACTTAGGCTTTCCTGCGCTTGGAATCAAAGGTGCGGCGATTGCGACGGTATTGAGCGGTGCCATTGAAGTGGCGACCTTATATGGTTATCTTTATTGTTCAAAGCATCTCTTGGCTTTCAAGTTATGCGATATAAAAGCAGCAGCTTCGATTGAAAAAGTGGTTCGCTTCTTAAAGTTATCG
>NZ_JBFRVX010000185.1:0-6283 GCF_041475345.1 Vibrio sp. 10N.222.48.A3
CTTAAACTATGTATAACAGCATTTGTTGTACTTAGTTTAAGCATCTGTGTATTTGCGCTTTGCTTTAACCTATCGAATTAGGCTATTGTAGCCACAGTTATTATTTGTCACTAAGGTGTTGTATGTCTGGCGTTTTAAATTCTGTTGATCAGAGAACTAAACTCGTCGGTGAAAACCGTCTGGAACTCTTGTTATTTAGCTTAAATAGTCGCCAACTATTTGCGATTAACGTATTTAAAGTGAAAGAAGTCTTAAAAGTGCCTGTACTCACTCGCTTGCCAGGCTCTCACCATCATATTACGGGTGTTGCTTCTTTACGTGGTGAATCTGTACCTGTGATTGACTTACGCAGTGCGATTGGTTTCCCACCATCACGTGATGAGACTCAAGAAAACAACTTGATCATTACCGAATACAACCGAACCGTACAAGGCTTCTTGGTTGGACAAGTTCGTAATATCGTGAATACGACATGGACAGAAATCCAACCGCCACCAAAGACTACGGGTCGAGCAAACTATTTAACTGCTATCACGCATATCCAAGAAGAAGAGCAGCACAAAATCGTTGAGATCATCGATGTTGAAAAGGTGTTAGCGGAGATCATCGACTACGATGTGTCGATTTCTGACGGTGTTCTAGATCAGCAGTTAGCGAATGAAATGGTTGGCCGTAATGTACTTATCGTGGATGATTCTTCAACAGCACGCAACCAGATCAAAGGCACCTTGTCGCAACTTGGTTTGAACATTATCGAATGTTGTGACGGCTTAGAAGCACTGACTTTACTTAAGAAGTGGTGTGATGAAGGCAAAGACATCAATCAAGAAATACTATTGATGATCACCGATGCTGAAATGCCAGAAATGGATGGCTACAAACTGACTCATGAAGTTCGAACTGATCCTCGAATGCATGACTTGTTTATTACGCTAAATACTTCATTAAGTGGTAGTTTCAATGAAGCCATGGTTGAGAAAGTAGGGTGTAATCGCTTTATTTCTAAATTCCAACCAGACCTCTTAGTTGAAGTAACTCAAGAGCGAATGCGTCAGATTTTGTAATTAATGCAGCTGTACGGTTTGTTTCGAATGACCTTGGCGAAAACGTTTGCTAGTATTTGATACAGCATGTTTTTTAACAAAATATGCTCAACTACTAACGTAACTTTTCATGCACAATCTAAGGTAGTTCCTCTGAATGATATGGTTAACGTCTAAAGTCGTCATGACTTTGAGCTTATTACTGTATAGGGAATTTAAGAAAAGACGTACGGAAGCGGACGTTGAGGTATAACTCAACAACTTGAATTTAAGGGAAGCGGATGCTTCCCTTTTTCGTTTCTAGCGTTTCTTGGAGGGCAACTTGATTCGTTAATGAAAATCTCGGGATTTGGTGTTCAAACCAATAATGTCATCGGTAATATCGATGAGTTTACCCGCTATAACATGCACAACTTCGCCTTCCTTTTCTAATATGCCTTGTACTTTTAACGCTTTGGCTGTCAGATAAGCTTGCTGTTGAGAGCGCGCGGTTGCTCCCCATACCACGACATTAATATTGCCCGTGTTATCTTCTAATGTAACAAAGGTAACACCTGCCGCGGTTCCGGGAGCTTGTTTTCCTGTGACTAATCCAACAACCGTGACCATAGATTTGTGTCTTTGCTGTATTAAATCCTTCATGTGTGTGAATCGACCTAATCGTCCCGCTTCTTCTAGCAAAGTGATTGGGTGTTTGTTCAATGAAATTCCGACACTGGTGAAGTCTTCGAGTAGATCTTGCATCTCATTGGGTTTGTGCAGTGCATGTTCGTCATGTCCATCCCCAACATCGTCATAGACTTGGCTAAACAGAGGTAAATCAGAAGCGGAGTCCATGATTGCCCAGCGAGTCTGGAAGCGGTCTCCCGATACGTTATGTAGCGCATTGGCCGATGCCAGTAGCTCGATATCTTTCTTATTCATCGATAACTGTTTCACCTGGCTAGGGTGGCGATAACCGGATTGTGGCCGATTGGCGAGCACGCTTTGAATCCCATGTTCGCTGAATCCTTTGATTTGTCGCAGCCCTAAGCGAATCGCTAAACCATTCTGATGAGCGATGACAGTGTGGTTGTCTTGTGAGGCGTTCACACATACCGGAAGAACTACCACATTGTGTCGTTGTGCGTCTTGTACCAACTGTGATGGGCTATAAAACCCCATAGGTTGGCTATTGAGCAAGGAAGTATAGAAGCATTCTGGGTAGTAGCATTTCAACCAAGCTGAGCAATACGCTAACACCGCAAACGAAGCCGAGTGACTTTCAGGAAAACCGTATTCGCCAAAGCCGCATATCTGTTTAAAGATCTGCTCAGCAAATTCTGTCTCATAGCCACGCTTTTGCATTCCCTCGATGAGTTTGTTTTTAAACTTAAAGACGTTGCCATTTTTCTTCCAAGCGGCCATCGCGCGTCTGAGCTGATCCGCCTCTCCACCTGTGAATCCTGCGGCAACCATCGCGAGCTTAATCACTTGTTCTTGGAATATCGGCACACCCAAAGTGCGCGACAGTACCGACTCCACGTCTTTAGATGGATAACTGATTGGCTCAATACCATCTCGGCGCTTTAAGAATGGGTGAACCATATCGCCTTGAATAGGCCCAGGACGTACGATAGCAATTTGAATCACCAAGTCGTAATAAGTCCTTGGTTTGAGCCTTGGCAGCATGCTCATTTGCGCGCGTGACTCTATTTGGAAGATCCCGACGGTGTCTGCTCGCTGAATCATGCCGTAAACCTGAGGGTCATCCTTAAGGCGGGTGATCTCAGCAATGGTCAGTGATCGCCCGTGAATGCGTTTGATCAGGTCGAAACATTTACGAATCGCAGAGAGCATACCTAACGCGAGTACATCAACTTTCAGCAGCCCCAATGTTTCAAGATCATCCTTATCCCATTGAATTATGGTTCGATCGTGCATAGCCGCATTTTCGACGGGAACCAATTCATACAAAGGCCCAGAAGAGATCACGAAGCCGCCAACATGCTGAGACAGGTGACGTGGAAAGCCGATGATCTCATTAACCAAATGGATAAACTGCTGTCCCTTCAAAGAATCAGGCTGTAGCCCCAATTGAGTGAGCTGAGCCTGCCAACCTAAGCTTTTGTCCCTGCGATTGGTGTTCTTTATAAAGTAATCAAGCTGAGTTTCTTGTAGCCCTAAAGCTTTGCCGACATCTCTGACCGCGCTTTTAAAGCGATATGAAATGACAGTTGCGGCAAGTGCTGCACGTTCTCTACCGTATTTTTTGTAGATGTATTGGATGACTTCTTCACGGCGCTCGTGCTCAAAATCGACATCAATATCGGGCGGCTCATCGCGCTCTTTACTGATGAAGCGTTCAAATAGCACTGAGATTTGTCTTGGGTCGACAGAGGTGATCTCTAGGCAGTAACAGACCACGGAATTGGCCGCTGAACCTCGACCTTGGTAAAGAATGCCTTGGCTTTTGGCAAATATGACTATGTCGTGAATGGTGAGAAAAAAGAAAGGGTAGTCAAGCGCGTCAATTAGCCTCAATTCTTTATCTATGATTTGTTGAATGTCATTAGGTACACCTTGCGGGAAGCGAGCTCGTTTTCCCTTTTCGACTAACATGCGTAGGTAGCTCATGGGTGTCTCACCTTGAGGGATCAGCTCGCTTGGGTATTCGTAGCGCAAGCTATCTAAATCAAATTCACACAGCTCAGCGATTCGGTTGCTCTCTTCTAGCCACTCAGCTTTGAATATATGAGAGATCTTATTGATGCTGCGTAAACAGCGCTCGGCATTGGCGAGTAAGTGATTGCCCACTTCGGTAATGGGCTGTTGGTACTTTATTGCAGTGAGTGAGTGCTGTAAGGGTAAGCGGTTCGCGTTGTGCATCAGCACGCCACCACAAGCTGTAATCGGCAGTTGGTGATGTTGTGACAGCTCAACGCAGTAATCTGTGTATTGCTGGTCGGTTTGCTTTAGGTGTCGTTGTAAGCCGATCCAAAGCCGACCTGAATGGTGCTGGGAGAGCCATTGCCCCCAGTGCGCGTCTTCATTTTTCTGTTGAGGAAACCAAAGAATGAAGCAGTGCTTAGCCGACATGATATCCCACTCAGAGAGCTGATAATGTCCTTTGCTGCTACGACGTCTCGCGTTGGTAATAATACGACACAGCTCGGCATAGGCCTCTCTATTTGGGCATAGCAAAACCACTTGGCACTCTTCATTTAACCAAAACATGCTCCCGACAATTTGCTTGAGCGACAGTTTATGTTGCTTGATTGCTGAGTGAACCTTAACGATGCCCGCGACTGAGCACTCATCAGTAACCGCGAGTGCTTTGTAACGTAAGAAGTCGGCCTGTAAAACAAGCTCTTCCGCATGCGAAGCTCCCTCTAGAAAGGAGTAATTACTTTGGCAAAATAGCTCTGAGTATTGCTGAGACATAACGTAATCTCACTTAACCATTGCGAGTGAACATGATTGAAAAGGGCGTTTAAATTGAGTAAATGGTGCGGGTTGGCGATTCAACTTTTGTTGGTTAGCTAAATAAGCCGTGCAAAAACCACTGTTTATCTGGTGTTCTAAATACCCATAACCATCGACCGTTTTCACTGTGAGCAATAAAGTAGTCACGAATGATTTTTTCACCATCCCACCAGCCAGACACAATGCGCTCAGGGCCTTGAAATAAGGTGACGCTTTCGGTTAAGGCTTCGGGCTCTGGCAGTAAAATACTGGGCCGGAGTCGTTGTTGATGGACGTTGAGAACTATGGTTTGTTGCTCGCTCTCTGGGGGCGTTTGCTTTTTTGCCACAGACTTACTCAGTGTTGGGAGCGAATACTGATTGGCCTTTTCTGGCCTTGGATCGTGCAGTATTTTGGGAGTCTGAATACAAGCTTGCCCGAGCTTTGCTTGAAGCAGCGAGAGCAAATCTAGCGCAGCAAGCGTTCCTGTATTGCCATCGAAAAGATCATGGTAGGCGACTTGCGGTTCTCCATGACGAATCAAAGAGAGAGTCAGCCCCTGTACGGGTGCTGTTATCTTCAGTGACTCTAAGGTTAGATGCGTTAGGTTTGCCCATTTGACAGCAAGGTAATCGCCCTGCGCGGAATAAAAAGAGACAGGGTGGTCGTCTTTATCCCTTAGGTGCAAAGTCAGCGTTAACTCGAAAGCCACTCGGTCGCGTAACCTCAAAAAACACTCGAGCTGATTCAACAATTTCAGCAAAGGCTTTTCGATGAACAGGATGTTTTCAATATCAAACAGCAGCTCCAAATATTGTTGGAAACTCTCTGGTGGGTGATAGAAATCAATCGGGTGCTTGAACTGCCCATTAAGACGACCAACATAGTTCACCAAGTCGATATCAAAGCGGCGCGCGACATCTTGCAAAGGCAGTTTCAATAAGTCTTCAACGACATTGATACCAACACGATTCAGGCGCTCAACTTGTTTAGCAGGAAGTTCGCTTGAACTCAGTGCTTGTTGGTTAACCCAAGCTTTCATCTGCTCAACATTGTTCGTCGCTTGGTTGATGGATTGTTTGCCTAAAAGGATTGCAGAAAGCGGCGAATAACCTGTAGCAAAGCTGAACTGGATATTGAGCGTTTCTAAATGGCTTTTGAGTTCATGCCAGTAGTTATCTAGCCCATCATAAAGCGACAGCATGTTAGAGGACTTAATCAATAATCCATTGGGTGGCAGTAAAGCCATGTCAGAAGTGACCAAATACGCCCATTGAGCGATCTCTTTGAGCTTACTTTTTTCTAGCTCAATACTGTAAGGGTGGACGTGTAAGTTGTGACACAGCGCCGCCGCAGACCCTAGCCCCATACCAAGTGAAATTCCCGATTGCAGCGCAGCTTGGTTAGCTTGCAGCACACGGTGATCTTTTTCATCCACGATGATAATAGGTTGCTCGTGTAACTCTTCATTAGAGTGAACTTTCTCGGAGTTAGATAGCTCAGAATTAAACAAGGTATCCAACTGCAGAGATGGAAAGTGCAGATAAAGCCATAACATACGCTAGCCTTGCTTCGCAATAGGGAAAGCAAGCACAGTGTTACCAGACAACGCATGAATTGAGTTGTTTTCATCGATGACTTTTTCTGTGAGTAACGGCCAGTTCTGGTTCATGTCCAGAATAAAACTTCCATACGACCAACTGCCTTTTCTCTTAGTCACCTCAACCTTTAACCCTTGGATGTGAAAAGACAGCTTCATGCTTAAAGAAACGGGCAGGGATAACTGATTATGGCTG
>NZ_JBFRVX010000186.1:0-8548 GCF_041475345.1 Vibrio sp. 10N.222.48.A3
TTGTCATGGTGGTCAAATATGGGATATATTATATGAAATTTCTAAAAACAAATTCATTTAAAAAACTATGTTTACTCGCTTTTTTATTTAATATTAATAGCGCTTTTTGCTCTTCCACTGGACCTAGAGAGGAACCTTTTTCGAGGCTTTATCTTGAAGGCACCTATGTGAATTTATCGCCAAATTCTAAAATATACGCCAATAATAGAATGCAGGCCGAAATTGAAATTTATTATCAGTTGAAATCTAATTACACGTTTGACAATGCAAGTCTCAAAAAACTCTATACGGCGGAAACGATTGACTCGCTCTCCGTCTCAGATTCTCACAGCGGGTATGTATTAGATATCAGGCTTGAGGATGGAAGTAACCGAAACAGACGAAGAGAAGGCTATAGGAGTGTTTCTAAGTTTGTTTCAGGTAACCGTGCAGATGTTTATCATCTGTGTGTCCAAGCGACGGCCACCAATAATATCACTGGTGAATCTCTTACCCAAAATACTTGTAATGGAACCACAAACAAATCTTCTGCCATCGTCGAATTGTTGACCCCAAGAACCTTTACCAGTTCAGATTTTACCTACGAAACAAGCAATAGCGGATGGAGTGATGGGGCCATTCTTCATCTCCAGAAGTATAAGCCTAACAATTTTACGCTCCAGAAAGTTTGGCAAGAAGGGGGGCTGAGATTTAATAATGACCACCATAGGTTGCTGGGGACTTATAGCAACAGCCAGTCCTCTTCCGCCTTATACTGGATATATGATACAGATGCTGGCCATATCAACATACCATTTTCAACTACCTATGACACTGGCTGGAAAGACCGGGTTGTCTATGGCGATCTCAATACAGATGAGGCCATTATATTCGTCAGCTCATTTGGGCGCGGTATTTACAGCAGCAACTCTGCTAACATCTCTAAAGCATTTCCTCCCTATGACTGGAACCAAAGTATTAGTCCTGATGGAAAAATAGTGTATTTCGAAGATAAATTTGGCAATAGAGGATACTTTAGTTTTTCAAGAACTAGCTACAATGATTATTTCGAGGAAGGGTACTATTTAAGAAGAATACATAGTGAACATAATTAATAGGTGATTAATAAAATGTCTTTTTTATCGAATGCACATAACTTCTCAATTATTAATAATTCAGGTGTCGATCCTAGGACTGGGGCTTATATATGTTCAATAAGGCTCGCTGATTTTCTATCACATAAAACCGTAGGTTCTCCCATTTCCTTGGTATTAAACTATCGTGCCGAAAGTGTTCGAGATGAAGGGTTTGGGAGAGGCTGGCTACTTTCTTTAAGTCGTTTTGAAAAAGAAGATAGTATTATTTACCTGAGCTCAGGCCAAAATTATAAAGCGATTTATAATCATCAGACTAATGAATATAAACTCCCATACAGAAAAATTAAAGATATTAAGTTACTCTATTCTCTCAGTAATAATGAAATTAATGTTATCTATAAAAGTGGGATTGTAGAATCGATAGACTATGAAACGGGAGCCTTGAAAAAGATCACCTCCATCCAAGGCTTGGAAACAACATTCCACTATAGAGAGAGTGACCAAACTAGCAAATTGTGGAAAATAACGGATGGCTCAGGAAGAGAATTACGGATAGATTATTGGTCTGAAGACTTAAAAACAACGGTCACACAGGTTGTAGGTGGAGAAACCTATCAAACACTGGTTGTTGATAAAGAAAGCAATGGTATTTATAAAAGATTAACAACGCTTCATTTACCTGATGACGAGTCGAATATCACTTTTGAGTACGAATACCTGAGTAATATTAACTATGACCTCCTGACAGTCTTTTCTCATCCCAGTGGCCTGAAAGAAATCCTCACTTACCAAAATGAAGGGCACAGCTTTCCGAGCGGTGGGCCGGTCAGTAAAGTCCCTTATGTGACTATGCATCGATTTGTCGCTGGGAATAATCAACCTGACCGAGTAACAAACTATACTTATTCAGATAAAAACTATCTCGGTTTTGCTAGTGAAGCCGCGTTCGTCAATGGAGAAGATACTCTATTCAAATCTAGGAGTGACTATGAGTATAGTAGTGTCGAGAAAATAAATAGCACGCAATCCATAACACGGTCTTATAATAAATATCATTTACAAAAATCTATAGAATATCGCCACAATGAGGTTCTTTACAGAAAAGAAGAGTACGTTTATTACGCGGAGATAAATACCAGTATTGAGCATCAACCAGCCAATTACTCATTTCTGAAGGAAAAACATGAAACTCACTATGAAGATTCTGATTCTAGAACGTTTGTCCATAAGTATCAGTACGATGATTATGGGAATCAAACCTTAATTCGAGAGATAAATGGTGATCAAACGAAGCGAGTCTATTACACCTCTTCAGGAGAAGGTCAAGCATGCCCTCCAGAGCCTAATGGGTTTGTTGCCTTCCTGCAGGAAGAAACTTTCCAGCCAGCTTCCTCTATTACTAGTCATGAACAAGAGAGGAAAAGTGTCTTCACCTACCAATCCTTACCCCGCATCGGAGGAGGCAACTTTGTCGTCCTTAAACATGAAGAGAGCTCTCTGAGTCGTGTAGATTATGTTTACTTTAACAATGTTGAAGAGCTTACTCATGGTCAATTACAAAAAACCTCTACTTTTATCAATGATTTTGTTTCACGAAAGGACTTGTCGTACCGTTATACCGACCAAGATGTTGAAATTACAAGCGCACTAACAACACATGATAATTTAGTCGTTACCACCCAAGTCAAGCATGATTTAAAGAGTGGTGAAGCCGTTCAGTGGGTCGATAGTGAAGGAGTTATCTCAAGTTGTCGATACGATCTTCTTGGTAGGCGGACTCGAGAGATAAAGGCGGAAGGGACGGATTATGAAGCGGTAGTGAAGTATGTATATCGTGTTGGTGATGGGCTCAATCAATTGAAGAGCATAGAGCCTACCGGTATCCAAAGCGTCGAAGACTACAACAATGCAGGCAAGGTCATTAAGACAAAACGAAGTGATCTTAATGGTCAACTCATCGTGTTGAGTGAACTCAGCTATAACAGCCTGGGTCAATTGATTGAGCAGCAAGAATTTGATAACTTTTCGACCAGTTCTTCAATGGTAACTAACTACGAATACGATGCCAGAGGCAACCTTAGTAAAATCACCCACCCAGAGGGAAGGGTAGAAGTCATCAAGCAAAACCCCGTCAAGATGACTATAAACTATTCGATACAAGGTTTGCTTTCAGAAATTCGTTCTTTTGATTTAATGGGTAACTTATTAACAAAGGAGCTGCTCAACAGTCATGGGAAACGGTTAGCGTTTTTCCAGAATACTTATGATGCCTTAGGCAACTTGGTGTCGAGCACAGACCAGAAAAGTCATACTGTTGAATACACCTATGATACCGCAGACCGAGTTGTTTCAACACGTCAAATCTACGATGGTGAAACGCTTGAAATATCAAAAAAATACGTCCGTTACAGCCATGATCTTTTGCCTGTTGAAACCAGTGTTAATAATAAAACCATTGGGATTAGGGTGTATGACGGGCTATCTCGCATGGTATCTGAAGTGTCGAGTTCTGGAACTGAAAAACAGTCTTTTAGCGGGGCTTCTCCAATTCCCACGAGGGTTGTTATGGCGGATGGTAATGAACTCGAGATAACGTACAATAAGTATTTGAAGAAAGCCACGGCCTATAATGTTTCAGGCAACGAAGCGTTGAATGTCACCTATCACTACGACGCAAAATCTGGTCATCTAGTACGTGCAGAGAATAAAAATCTCATCAGTGCTTATGTGTACTTTAAAGATGGGATGACGAGAGAGGAGATGGCGTTTTTCCCCAATACGTCTGTTAGACTTTTTAGCTTTGAACAATATCACCTTTCAGGCAGGCTGGATTTTAAGCACGATTATTTTGGTAACGTCGTTAGATACAGCTATGACCGCTACGGAAGAATGTTTTATATCGAATATATTAAGCAAGATTCGAATAATGAGAGTGTCCATACATTCAGCACTTTAAATTATGATCACTATAGTCGCTTGGTCGGATGTGATACTTATAGGGGAAATGATCACCTTCAAATTAAACTAGAATTAAACGATGTCGGACTAGAAACGAAAAGAAGTGTTCATCTAAACTCTCAATTACAGTTTTCTTTGCAACAAGTTTATAACGATGAACTTCAAATCAGCCTAAAGACACTCGAAAGAGACAACAAAACAACGGTTGAAAAAATGTCATACGATGATTTCCATCGACTAGTTGATTATCAGTGTGATGGCTTTGAACACCCCAAAGATACATTTGGCAACAAAATCATTCGACAGCAATATAGTTATGACTTGTACGGCAATATAACCAAACTTATCACGTTTTTTTCAGACGGTACCGACAATATTTGTACATATACTTATGATACTGATGACGTGGTGCGTCTTGCGTCAATCTCTAATACCCACATTAGCTACTCTGAATCGGCTAACTTAACTTATGACACATCAGGAAACATAACTAAAGATGAGCGGGGGGCGCTTTATCATTATGACGCTCTTGGTCAATTGAATTCAACTTCTCTGCCTATTAACAACAAGTCTTATCAATTCGAATACGACGCTCAAGGCCGTGTAGTGGCGCAAATTGGGCAAGACGAACCCAAGATGGAGCTTTATTATCAAGGTGACCAGATAGTCAACGAATTATACGATGGATGGCACACTTGTTACCATAACGTGGGTGGTTTATGGACGGACCGTACTATTTCTTCGTACCTCAAGTTTAATATCAGCCCTTCAAATTATGATACCTCGGTGCATCTTGCTGAACATCAATACTTACTAGGAAACGCCCAACATAGTGCTATCGCTACTCTAACCTCACACCATGGCGATGATACTATTTCGACAGAATACAAAATGTACACCCCCTATGGACAAGGTTGAGGTGAATGCGTGATTTATAGAGGAAATGTTTATCATGAATAAGAATTATGGTTCATCCGGTGTTAATCAAAGATATATAGATCTATCAAAAAGAACTTTTATCAAGTATTCCACCTCATTGGCTGCTTTATCCCCGTTTATTTACTTTACTCCAAGATTTCTCTTAGCTGGCGAAGCCTTTAAATCAAAATTTGAATCTTCAGGGTTAATTGTGCCTGTTAAATTTTCTCAGAGTCGGTTAGGTTTTAATGGCGAACGTGAGATTAGCGACATTGGTTCAGGGCTATATCATTTAGGCAATGGTTTTCGGATTTATAGTTCAGGTTTGACTCGCTTCCATTCTGCAGATGTGTTGAGTCCTTTTGGAGAGGGAGGGAGTAACTCCTATAGCTATTGTTTTGGCGATCCTGTGAATTTGCGTGATCCCAGCGGAAAGTTTGCGATATCCAGTTTAATTATAGGGGCGATTGTAGGGGCAATTCTAGGGGCGGGCATCTCCGCAACTGCAGAAGGAATTCGTGCGATAGTGACGGATACGCATTTTGAATGGGAACAAGTTGGGATTGGGGCCGCACTTGGCTTTATCTCAGGAGGATTTGGCGCGGCAGCAACGGGAGCAAAAACCAGTGTACAAGTGGGCCTCGCGATTGCTGATGCTTCTGTGTCAAGTGCAGTTAGCTTTGGTCTTGAATTGGCGACTGGCTCAAGTGCCAAAGATGCCGCTTTAAATGCGGGAATTGGGGCGGTAATAGGCCTTGTAACGTTTGGGGCAGGAAGAGGGATCGGGGTGGCTCGTAGCAGAAGAGCATTGATGGCTACACGACGCCAAGCGATGGAGATGGTTGAGTTAAGACATTGGTCCCCTCTTGAAGATCTCACGACCATAACAAGGCAGCGCTCACCAGGTTATCAAAGAACAGCAGCTATCTACAGGAGCGCCGACGATTATGTCTACAGCCATGGGGGGATTGGGTTAACCATGACGCCAGATGGTTTTAAAACAGCTGGACGGCTTGCGGAGTATCTACCAGAGGGCGCGCGAAGCGTTCAGAGGTTTAATTTGCAAACCTGTTTCGGGGCGACCGGAGGAAGCATGTTTTCTCAAGGGCAGGCTTTAGCCAATCATCTAAATACTAGAGTGGTTGCTTGGCCAGGTAACTACGTCCGCAACCTACCCGCAACTTCAGGGAGAGTGTTCAGACCTCAAGCCCCTGCATTAGCCAGGGTGACCAATAGCTTCAATACCGCGGCTGGTAACCTGAATAAACTCGTCATTTATGGTAGGAATCCGTCTTGGTTATGATAGTTAGAATGACAGTAATTTTTAACTAATGTGCTTTTTTACAAAAAATCTAGAGGTAAGTTGGTGGGGATAGGGGTTGTTGCCAAATTTGGGTAAAAGTAAAAAACTTCTGTCTGGCCTTTTGCCGAGTCCCGTCCTATGGCTAACTTTTAGTTCAAATGGAAACATAATATTCTCCCAGTTTGGTTGTTTATTTCATTATTGTAGCGGATTACTACAGGTGGATGCCGGCATTGCAACTGAGCTTGAAGCAGCAGCGAGTGAGAGCGTCCGGTTATTGGTTCTTTATCATCGAGGGGGAATTCACGCTCAAGCGATAATGTAACACTCTTCTTGTCTGGGCCTTCATTAGTATTAGAAGTGCTTATCTCACTGGCATATGACACTTTTAACATTGAAGGTTGCAACCCGATCGCTGTCGCATTCGCAATGAGCAACCCAGGCTCGGTATCACCTTGTTGAACAAAACCAGCAGAACGGGCTGGTAGGAGTAACTCTAACTCGAGGGGCGAGTCGTTGGGGATGATGCTTAAAATCGGTGTGCTTGGCTGCCCACTTTGGCTTGATAGGCAAGATAAAATGGCGACCACTTAAGTTAGGTGTGTTAGTAGAGGGGATGACGAGCGGAGATTGCATTGTGTTTGCTGAAGTCAGTCGAATTGCACGTTCAACGTTACAAGTACTAGAGGTACTCGAAGTGTGCATGAAAAAGAAAATTAATGTCTATATTGCAAAGGAAAACTTACAGTTATATGGCTCGAGGCAATCTCATATCACCGCTAAGGTGCTAGGAATTGCGGCAGAAATCGAGCGTGAGTTGATCTCGCTGAGAACGAAGGAAGCGCTCGCCGCCAGAAAGAAAAACGGAATGATTCTCGGAAGACTGAAGGGCCAAGCCGAGAGGGTGAAGCGCCGAGTACGCTGCGTGACTATATGAAGCTAAGGGTTAAGAGAGTTGTGAAAAGTGCTTGGCGGGAGACATGTGCTTACCAAAAACGGCTGCAATAATGAGGAGCTCTTGTTTTCGAATGTAGTAAATCACATGGTGCTTCAAAGGAAAGCGGAAGTAGTCTTGGCCCAACTCTGAAACTTCTATGCCGATCAACTTATTGCTAGCCAGTAATTCCATTGATTACTTTAGTTCTGAAAAGTAAGTGGTCCATTGTGTTTGCCCCCATCGCTCTAATGTATAGCGACGAATATCAATGAGATCAGACTGCGCTGCATAAGAAAGCTTATATTGCGTCATTAATCAAATTTACCTTGGTCAAGTGCATTCATGAAATCGTCACCGTCGACTAGGTTATCTGATAGAACATCGGCCTCTGCTTGTTCGAAGCGCGATTTCACCACCATCAATTTCAGGGCTTCAAGTTGCTCATATTCTTCACAAGACATCATCACCGCAACCGGTGAACCGTTCTTATTGATTTGTACGGGTTCACGTTGAGCCTTCATTAGTAAATCGCCAAATTTAGTTTTAGCTGTATTAGCAGTAAGTGATTGCATAATATTCTCCTTTTCGTTCATTATAAACGAATCGAACGCTTTAACTGATTTGTATGATTTTAGTTATACGGTTAATCCAATGGCGTGTCCATAAAGGTGTAATTTAGTGGATACGACTTGTTACCCCTCTCAGAACTGTCCAGTTAGTCTTTTAAATGTATATGTACACTTAATTAAAACTATCTTAATGTTCACTTTAGGGTTCATTTCATGAAAATTGGCTATGTCCGTGTCAGTATTCAAGACCAAACGCTCGACGTTCAACTTGAACAGGTTAAAGCTATAGGTTATGAAAAATTCACCAAGAGCAAGCGAGGGGGGGGAATCCCCAGAGAGAGAACTGCTTAACCTGTTGCTGGACTTTGCGAGGGAAGGGGATGTTATTCACGTTACTAAAGTCGACCGTATTTTGATCGTAATACCATTGATGCTTTGCAAATTGCTGAGCAGCTAGCGAGAAAGAAAGCCGGTTTGGTCTTTCATTACTTGGGCGATTTGGATATTAACAGTGATGTGGGCAGAGCGCGCGCTCAGAAGGGAGGCACCTCTAAGACGCTCACCAACTCATTCAAGAGATTGCAAACCAAAGGCATGAATAAACTGAGCTCAGTAAAGAGTTAGGGTGTAGTCGGACGACTGTTTATAAGGTCTCGGGATAAAAGTGTAGGTGAATTTGTAAAAAATCGTATTTTGCAGGGCAGCAGGAAGATATATGTTAACTTCAAATTAAACCTTTACAAAAACGAGATAATGGATAATAATGTCATCGCTCTGTTGTTCAGAG
>NZ_JBFRVX010000187.1:0-4216 GCF_041475345.1 Vibrio sp. 10N.222.48.A3
CAGTATTGGAGTAGTACGTTCTCGCTAAATATTTAAGCTCTTCCAACTTAACTTGTCTCCTGAAGTCTAAAAGGACTGCTAAAGCAGCGTTAAGTGGTGAGTAACGCAAACCACCTTACCTAAAGCTATTGTGCTGTAAATTTAAGCTGAAGCAAACCAAAAATGCCGAGTGTTGGGAATCGGTTTTAAGCGCTTGTGAAGTCCCATTACTACAATGCTAAATAGTTGGCACTGACGGTAATGATTCAAAGCGCATTGCTCCAACTGCCCATTTGTTACCCGAAATTGCATATTGATGTAAGTTTTCCGGTGAAGAAAGTATAAAGCCAGAGAGTTTCTTCTTTGCTGCTTTCGATGAATACCTTTTTTGGCACATATCAACAAAACCGCTGATACGCTCGGCTATGTCACCTGGAAACCTAAACTCTACATTTTCGTCGTAACGAATTTGGGCTCTATATTGCAGACTCTTTGGCAATGTCCCTTTTCGCTTCCAAGCAATCATTGGCATTGGTACTCTTGGTATTTTCGAGCTTTTTGGTAGATAAGAAACATTTGGATCCAGTAACACATCGTTGACTTCAACCCAATAATGACTTGGTTGATCACGATTTGAACCAGCAAAGCCCTCTAAGGAAGCTTGACGTCCATCGATTGACATTGTGAATGCGCCGACATTACCCCCGACAATAATGGAACTAACACCTTCTTTCTGCAGTATCGAATATATTGCACAAGCCGTATAAAGACACCGAGAGTCATAATCTGTTGGAAATGTTTTTTTCAAACACCAATCTATTGTTGCGAACAAATTGTTAACTTTAACTCGACCAAGCATCATTACATTCACCTTTACTATTTGATGGTTCGATAAACTCACTCTGGTACTTAATGCTTCTTATACGGCAATGCTTCGTATTTTGAGGCTGAATGATGCCTAATTTATATATTCGATTCAACAATGAATCAATGGGTTAGTGATGTATTAGAGGTGTTAGATTGCTTTGTGGCGAGTAACCTTGATCTGTAGCCATGATAGGTCTTAGTATTGTGAGAGGGTAAGAAGAGGGGGCATCGCATTAAAACAGCAGAATAATCGTATTCGGTCAGTGAAGGTGAGATGTTTCCTTAACCTCTTGTTCAGTACATTATTGTCATTTCATGTTAATTCGTTACAATACCTTTGGAATAAATGAGGGTGCATCTGTATTTGTACCTGAATTTGTACCAATTCTTACATATATCCCCATCAAGTTATCTAACTTGTTGAATTAAATATATTAAATAATTTTCATGTGTTGCTTGGTGTGCAACACCACTGTAAAGGACAAATAATGCCAATTATTACTCTTCCTGACGGTAGTCAGCGTCAATTTGACAACCCTGTATCAACTCTAGATGTTGCCCTATCAATCGGTCCTGGTCTTGCGAAAGCAACCATTGCTGGTCGTGTAGATGGCGAGCGTGTTGATGCTTGTGATCTTATCGAAAACGATGCAAGCCTAGAAATCATCACAGCTAAAGATGAAGTTGATGGCCTTGAGATCGTTCGTCACTCTTGTGCTCACCTTTTAGGTCACGCGATTAAGCAGCTTTTTCCAGAAGCGAAAATGGCGATCGGTCCTACCATTGATAACGGTTTCTACTACGATATCGACCTTGAGCACTCTCTAACGCAAGAAGATCTAGAAAAGATTGAAAAGCGTATGAAAGAGCTAGCGAAGACCAAGTATCAGGTTGTTAAGAAGAAAGTTAGCTGGCAGGAAGCGCGTGACGCATTCGAAGCTCGCGGCGAGACTTACAAAATCGAAATCCTGGATGAGAACGTTTCTAAAGACGATCGTCCAGGCCTGTACCATCATGAAGAATACATCGATATGTGTCGTGGTCCACACGTTCCACATATGGGCTTCTGCCAACACTTCACGCTACTTAACGTAGCGGGTGCTTACTGGCGTGGTAACAGTGACAACAAGATGCTTCAACGTATCTACGGCACTGCATTCCACGACAAAAAAGCGCTTAAGGCTCACCTAGTGCGCCTAGAAGAAGCGGCTAAGCGTGATCACCGTAAAATCGGTAAGCACTTAGATCTATTCCACATGCAGCAAGAAGCACCAGGTATGGTGTTCTGGCATCATAACGGTTGGACTATCTTCCGTGAGCTAGAAGTATTTATTCGTCAGAAGCTGACTGAGTACGATTACCAAGAAGTAAAAGGCCCATTAATGATGGACCGTGTTCTTTGGGAGCGCTCTGGTCACTGGGATAAGTACGCTGAAGCGATGTTCACGACTTCTTCAGAGAACCGTGAATACGCGATCAAGCCAATGAACTGCCCTGGTCACGTTCAAATCTTTAACCAAGGTTTGAAATCTTACCGTGATCTACCGTTACGTATGGCTGAGTTTGGCTCATGTCACCGTAACGAGCCGTCTGGCGCACTTCACGGCATTATGCGTGTTCGTGGCTTCACTCAAGATGATGCTCACGTATTCTGTACTGAAGACCAAGTTCAGCAAGAAGTTAAAGCTTGTATTGAAATGGTTTACGATACTTACACAACTTTCGGTTTCGAAAACATTGTTGTTAAGCTATCTACTCGTCCAGAACAGCGCGTAGGTTCAGACGAAATGTGGGACCGTGCAGAGGCCGATCTTAAGCAAGCGCTTGAGGCGATGGAGATTGCATACGAGATTCAAGAAGGCGAGGGTGCGTTCTACGGACCTAAGATTGAATTTACTTTGCATGATTGTTTGGACCGCGCATGGCAATGTGGTACAGTGCAGCTCGATTTTGCATTACCAGAACGTTTAGGTGCAACTTACGTAGGTGAAGATAACGAGCGTCACACGCCAGTTATGATTCACCGCGCGATTTTAGGTTCACTAGAACGCTTCATCGGTATTCTTATTGAAGAATACGCTGGCTTCTTCCCAACGTGGTTGGCGCCAGAACAAGCAATTGTTATGGGCATTACAGACAAACAGTCTGAATATGTACAAGAAATTGCGAAAAAACTGCAAAAAAGTGGATTTAGAGTCAAAGCAGACTTGAGAAATGAGAAGATTGGCTTTAAAATCCGCGAACATACTTTGAAACGTGTACCGTTCATGCTTGTGTGTGGTGACCAAGAAATGGAAGCCGGCGAAATTGCAGTACGTACACGTAAAGGTAAGGACCTTGGCAAATTTAAAGTGGATGACTTTATTTCATACATCCAAGCCGAGGTTTCAAGCCGTAAGCTCAATCTGGAGGAATAGCTATTAAAGGCGGAAGACGTGGCCAACAACCGGCCAAACAAAACCAGCACCGTTTAAACGGTGACATTCGTGGCGTTCGTGAAGTGCGTCTAACTGGCGCAGACGGCGAAGCTGTTGGTGTAGTAACAATCGCTGAAGCGATGGAAGCTGCAAATGAAGCTGGTATGGATCTTGTAGAGATCAGCCCTAACGCCGAGCCGCCAGTTTGTCGTGTGATGGACTACGGTAAGTTCCTCTTCGAGAAGAGCAAAGCTGCGAAAGAGCAGAAGAAAAAGCAAAAGCAGGTTCAGATTAAGGAAATTAAATTCCGACCTGGAACTGATATTGGAGACTATCAGGTAAAACTACGCAACCTGACTGGTTTCCTTGAAGACGGCAACAAAGTGAAGGTAACAATTCGCTTCCGTGGCCGCGAAATGGCTCACCAAGAAATCGGTGTTGACGTTCTTAATCGTTTGAAAGTAGATACTGAAGAATTTGCAGTTGTCGAATCTTTCCCAACGAGAATTGAAGGTCGCCAGATGATCATGGTGTTGGCCCCTAAAAAGAAGTAATTAACGGCTTTGCAAGTAATTAAACCCTGCAGCCTCAGGTTGCGGGGTTTTATTCGCCCTAATTACTATGTTATTAACAACTCAACAATGCGGAGTTATTCATCATGCCTAAGATGAAAACCAACAAAGGTGCTGCTAAGCGTTTCCAGAAAACTGCTGGTGGTATTAAGTTTAAGCACGCTGGTAAACGTCACATCCTGACTAAGCGTACTACTAAGAACAAGCGTCAGCTACGTCCGAACTCGATCCTTCCTAAATGTGAAGTTGCTCAAGTTCTACGTATGATGCCATACGCTTAATTCTTTTTAGTTTATAAATTCGTTTAGTTTAGGAGAAGCATAATGCCTCGCGTAAAACGTGGTGTACAAGCTCGTGCACGTCATAAGAAAGTTCTAAAAC
>NZ_JBFRVX010000188.1:0-29714 GCF_041475345.1 Vibrio sp. 10N.222.48.A3
TGAATCAGTACTTACATTGTAGGGATTAGGTACTGACTCCAGAAAGCCGATACTTCATGTAGCGGCTTTTTCTTTTCCTACTCACTTTATAAAAAGAGAAACAAAGGGTTGTTTTTAAAATCTCATTTGATAATAATTATCATTAACACTCATTGATGAGATGCAGATGATGAAAGAGCAGCAGGTTCTTTATTCGAGGTTTTACAAAGCACAGGATCGCTTTGCTTCATTAGAACAAGTTCAAGGCCATGAACCGTTTGTGATTCGAGAGTATATCGAGTGCGCACTCACGCTTTCTGCTTACTATGAAAAGCATGCCGCCCAAGAAAATATCTTGTTGTGCGAGCTGTATCTGCGCCAAGTTTTCTTCCATTTGATTGAAGCGATTGAGTCTCCAGAACGCAGTTTCGCCTTTCGTCATATCTGCCTAGACTCTATTCACTCACCACTATTTTATTTGAAACGCCACTACTGCCAGCAGCCTCAAGGCCAAGCGCGTTTTTTGAATCTCAGCCAAACACTACAACAAGTCCAAGCCCCACTTGGCTAACAAGGATAGAAGATGACTCTACAATTTCGGATAGAAAAAGACAGCATGGGCGAAGTGAAAGTTCCTGCCGATGCGCTATACCAAGCTCAAACTCAACGTGCCGCTGATAACTTCGCGTTTAGTTCACACAAGATGCCAGCCAGTTTCATTCAAGCACTGGCGCTGATTAAGCAGGCCGCCGCCGATACCAACGCTCAGTTAGGTTTATTAGAAGGTGATATTGCCAACGCGATAGCCGAAGCTAGCCAAGAGATCATTGAGGGTAAACACCTCGAGCAATTCCCTATTGATGTTTACCAAACCGGTTCTGGTACGAGCTCCAACATGAATGCCAACGAAGTGATTGCGACACTCGCTTCAAGAAGCCTGCAAGGAGACGTGAACCCGAATGATCACGTAAACATGGGGCAAAGCAGTAACGATGTCGTGCCGACAGCAATCCAAGTCAGTGTCGCTTTGATGGCAGAAAATAAGCTGTTGCCTGCACTTACCCACCTTTTTGCGGCGCTTACCGTAAAACAGCATGAACTTGCTGAGGTAGTCAAAACTGGCCGTACCCATCTAATGGATGCAATGCCGATTACCTTTGCTCAAGAGCTTGGTGGTTGGAAATTTCAGATTGAACATGCCAAGCAAGCGATAGAAAGCAGCTTGCCAGCAGTCAAGGCGCTTGCTCAAGGTGGTACAGCGGTAGGTACGGGGATTAATGCCGACCCACGCTTTGCCGATAAGTTTGCAAGTAACCTGTCTCAATCGACAAAGATCAGTTTTACCTCGAGTGAAAACTTCTTTTTTAACCTCAGTAGCCAAGACGCGATCGTTGCACTGTCAGGTCAGCTTAAAACTGCAGCAGTTGCGATCATGAAGATCTCAAACGATCTTCGCTGGATGAATTCAGGGCCGTTGGCTGGCTTAGGGGAAATTGAGTTGCAGGCTCTACAGCCGGGTTCATCGATCATGCCTGGCAAAGTGAACCCTGTAATTCCAGAAGCAGCTGCAATGGCGGCAGCACAAGTGATTGGCAATGACACCACCATTACGATTGCAGGCCAATCGGGTAACTTCCAATTAAATGTGATGCTGCCCGTTATTGCTCATAACGTATTAGAAAGCATAGAGTTGTTAGCAAACAGTTCAGTCGCACTGGCTGATAAAGCGATTTCTACCTTCACGGTACGCCAAGACAACCTCGATTTGGCACTGTCAAAGAATCCAATTCTGGTGACCGCACTTAACCCTGTGATTGGCTACCTAAAAGCGGCTGATATTGCCAAGAAAGCCTACAAAGAGGGCTTACCGATTCTTGATGTGGCCGAACGAGAAACGGATCTTAGCCGAGAAGAACTCAGCAAGCTGCTTGATCCAAGCACGCTGACGCAGGGCGGTATTGCGGGCTAGTTAGTTAAAAAGCGAATAGGCATTAACGATCCTTACTGAAACAAAAAAGGCCTCATCCGAGGCCTTTTTTACATCCGTTCATTAATTAGGAATTCGAGCTGATTATTCCTAATTAACTCACCCGATTTAGAACCGCTCTGAGTTTTAGCGGCTTGACGGGTTTAGCGATAAAGCTGAAGCTATTGGCTTTTATTGCTGCCAGCATGTCATCGGTTCTATCTGCACTGATAATGACCCCTTCAAAAGAATCTCCAAGACGTAAACGGCATTGTTGCAACACTTCGAGACCCGTTCGGCCATTATCGAGGCGATAATCAGAGAAAATCACATCCGGCTGCCAATCATCATCGAGACACTTCAAACTTTCGACTAAGTCGACGGCGGTCTTAACCTCACAGCCCCAACGACCAATCAAGTTCTCCATGCCGACTAAAATCTCGCGCTCATTATCGACACACAGTATTTTCAGATGTTCGATGTCACTGGTCGCCATTGGCGTCGAAGCTTGTACAACCGGAGCCACCTGCTCTGCTCTCGCTAAGGTGATGGAAAAGACGCTACCTTCTCCCGGCCATGAACGCATCGATATTTGATGACCAAGCACATGAGCAATCCCTTTCGAAATCGCCAACCCTAATCCCAACCCCTGATCGGCTCGTACTTGGCTACCTCGCGTAAACTCTTCGAAGATCTCTTGTTGCTTGTCTTCATCGATACCGGTTCCGTTATCCCACACATCAATTCGTACCTGATCATTCACTCGTCTCGCACCGAGGACCACTTTCCCTTCAGGGTTATAGCGAAACGCATTCGTTAAAAAGTTCTGAATCACTCGTCTTAATAACTTAGGGTCAGAGTGAATAAACAGTGACGATGGAATCATCTGAAACTGTATTTTTTGCTGTGTCGCTAAAGCGCTAAATTCTGCATTCAGGTTGGTCAGTACATCATGCACGGCAATCGCGTGAATGTTGGTTTCTAATTTTCCTGACTCCAATCGCGAGATATCAAGCAGGTCGCCAATCAGATCTTCAGCCGCACCCAACGCACTTTCGATATGAGAAGAAAGCTGCTTCTCCTCTTGTTCTTTTGCGACCTCAGATAGCGAAGAAGCAAACAAGCGAGCAGCATTTAATGGCTGCATCAAATCGTGACTAACAGCCGCAAGAAAACGACTCTTAGATTGTGATTCTTGGTCAGATATTTGCGTCGCCTTTACCAAACGATGGTTAAGCTTCTCGAGCTCTTGAGTTCGTTCATGGACTCTCGATTCCAAGCTTTCATTAGCATCTTTTAGCGCTTGCTCTGCTTGTCTGAAAACCGTGATATCGGTAAAGCTCATGACGAAGCCACCACTTGGCATTGGGTTACCTTGCACCTCAATCACTCGACCATCCGGACGAATACGAGATGAGGTGTGTCGCGTGCCTTGCTCAAGGTGATAAACACGGCGTCGAACGTGATCTTCTGGGTCGCCTCGGCCACACAAACCTTGCTCAGCATTGTGACGAATTACATCTGAAATGGGTCGACCCACCTGAATCAAGCCTGCAGGGAACTCAAACAGTTCTAAGTAACGTTGATTCCACGCCACCAGCCTCATTTGTTTGTCAATTACGGCAATGCCTTGACCAATATGTTCAATCGCACCTTGCAGTAAACCACGGCTGAAATCGTACAGTTCAGAGGCTTCATCAACGATGGTCGCCACTTCCTCAAGCTGCATATTTCTGCCCTGCAAGGCCGAAGTAAGTACTAACTTAGCTGAAGATGCACCGAATACACCAGCGAGCACACGTTCTGCATGTCGAATCAGGCTTGCGGGCGCTTGTTGGTTAGGAAGTAGCGGCTGCCCGTGCTGTTGCCAATAACTCTGTAAGGCACTTTTCGCACGCTTACGCCCCACAAAACGAGACGCCAGCATTTCTAATTCAGCGACCGTCACACGGCTCTGATAGAGGCTGATGTTCTCATTTTCTGGTAATGGTGTGCCAATAAAAGCAGCCGATTGTAAACGCTCACTTAGGCTTGGTCTGGTCACCATAGAAACCACGGCATAACACAAAGTATTCAGTAAAATACTCAGCACAATCCCCCAGTTTGAACTGCTGATCTCCCAACTGTTGAGCAACTCTGGTGGCGTGATAATCCACAGTAAAAGGTTACTTTCACTATCGCCCGCCAGCATACTGGTTTGGCTCATCAGGGTGATCAGCCAAATCAACGAGCCCACCATTAAGCCGACATAAACCCCCTTCCGGTTGCCCGGACGCCAGTACAAACCACCAATAAGTGCTGGCGCGAATTGAGCAATCGCCGCAAAGGAAAGAAAGCCAATCGCCGACAGTGAGTGAATGGTATCGAGCGCTTGATAGAACAGCCAAGCACCCAGTAACAGCAGTAAAATCAACCCGCGTCGAATCACCAGCAACATGCCAGAAAAATGTCGATGGGTTCTTTGAGTTAGGCGCATACGGCGCAGCAGCAATGGCATCACTAAATCATTCGATACCATGATCGCTAATGCGATGGTCGAGACAATCACCATGCCACTCGCCGCCGAAGTACCTCCGAGGAAAGCTAACAAAGCAATGTGATTCGCACCTTCTGCCATTGGTACACTGATCACGTAAGTATCAGCCGGCATGTCGGTGAGCAGCCCTTGTCCTGCCCAAGCAATTGGCAGCACAAACAGGCCCATCAAAATCAAATAAAGAGGAAACAACCAGCGAGCGGTATGCAAATCTTGAGGACGTTCGTTCTCAACCACCATGGTGTGGAATTGACGCGGCAGACAGACAATCGCCAACATGGTCAAAACGGTATGAATAATTAAGGTCGGAATATTAGGCGATTCGTAGGTGGAAGCCGCCACATCAAACAAGTCAATTTTGTCACTGCTCATCGCCAGGTAGATAATAAACAGGCCAACAATCAAGAATGCTGCAAGCTTAACGATAGATTCAAACGCCACCGCCATCATCATGCCACGGTGATGTTCTGTGTTATCAATGTGTCTTGTACCAAACAGCATGGTAAAAATGGCCAAAGCACCGACCACAAACCAAGAGACGTGATAATCCTGATAACCGAAATCAGACGCTAGGTTTGGCGCAACAATATCTAGCCCCATCGTAATACCACGCAGCTGTAGCGCGATATAAGGAAGAATACCGACCACGGCAATCACGGTGACGGCAACAGCCAAGCCCTGAGATTTTCCATAACGAGCCGCGATAAAGTCGGCAATTGAAGTGATGTGTTCACGCTTTGCAATCAGGATCAACCGCGCCAAGATCCGCCACCCGAGTGTAAAGACCAGAATGGGGGCGAGATAGATGGGTAAAAAGGACCATGGGTTATTGCTCGCCTGTCCGACCGTTCCATAGAAAGTCCAAGAGGTACAATACACTGCAATCGAAAGACTATAGATCCATGGGCGCCAACGCGATAGCCAGCGAACCTGCCTGTCTCCATACCAAGCGATCAGAAATAACACGCCCAAATAGGCTAAAGAGACTGGAATTACTATCCATCCTTGCATTAAAAACCCTTTTTCATCCATAAAAAAACCTCTCCATAAGGGAGAGGTTTCATTTAACTAAGGATGGGTCATTAACTCAATCGAATCGCTTAAATTCTGTGCTTCAGACTCTAATTATCAGCATTTGCTGTTAGATTCTAATTGTTCCGAACCTGATTGATTAATCTCAACCACTGAACTTCTCTCGTCCAACTTAATGAACAGAGCAAGAGCCCCCATCGCGGCCATACCCCAGAAGATGTTTGCCCCCCAAAGCTCATAGCCCCAACCACTTAAGGTCGTCATTAGTGCGATAACAGCCCCCAATGGGATCGCGTTATACAGAGCTTGCAGCGCGACCATTTTATTCTGTTCTTCTGATTGAATGTATTGAATGGCTGCGATATGCGCCATAGCAAACGTCACACCATGCAGCATTTGCACCATAACCAAGGCGAAAATCGCCGTTGTTGATGCGGTAATCCCCCAACGAGCCATCACACCGATTGCAGCTACCACGAATAGAGTACGCATTGACCAGCCAGAGAATAAGCGCTTACTGAGAGCAAACACAGCCACCTCAGCAACAACGCCTAGGCTCCATAAATAACCAATAATCGCTTCTGAGTGACCGGCTTCTTTCCAGTAAATCGCACTAAAACTGTAGTAAGCCGCATGGCTACCTTGCAGCAACGCCATCAAGGCCAAAAATTTAACCACAGACGACTCACGCAGTAACTCACCTAATTTTGGTCGCACTGCTTGTTTCTCAGATTGCGTTACTGGCATCACGTTAGGGTTTCTCATCGCCAACACTAACGACAACAGCACACCAACAAGCGCTGTATACAAAATCATATCAGTGCCGAACTGTGCGACTAAATAACCCACCACGGTTGAACCCGCAATAAAAGCAATCGAACCCCATAAACGAGTGCGTCCATAGTCAAGCATCTTAAGACGACTGTAATGGTTAGCCATTGCGTCAGAAAGAGGGATAACCGGCCCACAACACAGGTTAAACAATACTGTTGCCAACAGCATCAATAGAAAACTGCCTCCAGTAAAGAAGTGGAAACCAACAAATAACAATGAGGCGAAGCTCAACCAGCGCAGAGCGGGCAAAAGATTCTCTACGTTATGGATGCGCGGCGTAATCACAAGGTTAGCAACACAGCGAGTCGCAAAACCAATACCAATCAATACACCGATGTCCCCTGCAGAAACGCCTTGGTCTTCAAACCACAACGCCCAAAATGGCAAGTACACACCATACGCAAAAAAGAAACCAAGAAAATACTGAGATATCCATCCGTAAGGAGAGGGGCTAAACATAAATAACCTATAAAGTGTGCGGAAAAAGGCGGCTCCAATTATGCCTATCTAGAGTAGGATGAAAAAGGGAATTATTACTGGGATAGCATTCCTATATTCAATTAGCCTAGATATCACTTATCACTTATCACTTATCACTTATCACCAAGCTATATCACGTTCATCGATATCTAGTCTGCATTTAGACTAAAGTCGTCTGGAGCTTCGCTGGTATTTTGTCAGACTGATTAAAGACTCCCACTTCTTGTGATGCTTATGCCTGAAAAATTTAATATGCAGCACCCACCCTTCGATAGCCTGTCCGATACGGAACAATTGAAGCTTCGCTCTTCATTAGACGTGGTGTATTACCGCTCTCAAGAAGTGATACTGGAAGCAGATAGGCCGAGCAGACACCTGCATATCCTGATCAAAGGAGCCGTTGAAGAGCGCGCGAGCAGTGATGGTGAGATTTACGCACATTACGCCAATGACGATATTTTTGATGTGCGCAGCCAGTTTGAACCTCACACCAAACATCAATATATCGCACTCGAAGACACCTTAAGCTACCTACTGCCTACCGATGTTTTTCTCGATCTTTATCACGCCAATGGTCAATTTGCCGCCTACTTTGATAGTAACCTGTCGACACGGAAAGCTCTGATTGAGGCCGCTCAGCAGCAACAAAACCTTGCCGAGTTTATATTGACCAAAGTGGATGACTCTATTTATCACCCACCACTGATTCTTGAGCCAGGGCAACCCATCAACCAAGTCACTCAAATCCTAAAAGAGCAAGGCTTAGACTCGGCGCTGGTGCATTTAGACGACAAAGGCATAAAAGATTTTGGTTCAGGCTCCTTACCGTATGGGATCGTCACACGAACCAATTTATTGCACGCTGTAATGCTCGATAACTTCCCACAGGACGCGCCCGTTGGCGAGATTGCAACATTTCCAGTGATGCACGTAAACCAAGGGGATTTCTTATTTAATGCCATGATTACCATGACCAGAAACCGGGTAAAAAGGTTGATGGTTTGTGACGGTCTAGATGCTGTCGGCATGGTGGATATGACACAAATCCTCAGTGCATTCTCCACTCACTCTCACGTGCTCACTTTGCGTATTGCGCGATCCACCAGCATTGAAGAGCTCGCATTAGCCTCCAACAAACAACGTCAACTGGTCGAAAGCCTACTCAGTAACGGCATTCGCACGCGCTTCATCATGGAGCTAATTTCAGCCGTTAATGAACAGATAATAGAGAAAGCGTTTGAGTTGGTTATCCCACCCGCACTGCATAATCATTGCTGCCTCATCGTGTTGGGCTCCGAAGGCCGTGGAGAACAAATCCTCAAAACCGATCAAGACAACGCGCTAATAATTCAAGATGGCTTGGAGTGGCATCAATGCCAAAGTGCCATGAACGACCTCACCCACACCCTTCAACAATTGGGTTACCCACTGTGCCCGGGCAACGTGATGGTCAACAACCCGAAATGGGTGCATTCAGAACAAGAGTGGAAACAAACCCTCACCCATTGGGTAAAAAAAGCCACGCCAGACACCGTGATGGATATCGCGATCATGGCGGATGCACACGCCGTTGCGGGTAATAGAGAGTTATTAAAACCCGTAAAGCAGCACCTAAGTGATTTGATGCTCGGACAAGAATTGATTCTGACTGAATTCTGCCGACCGGCTCTGAACTTCTCAGTACCCCTCACCCTGTTTGGCAATGTTAAACAATCCAAGTCAGGGCTCGATATCAAACAAGGCGGTATTTTCCCTATCGTGCATGGTGTGAGGGCACTCTGTCTTGAGCATGGTGTCACGGTAAACAACACCTTCGAACGCATTGAACAGTTGGTCTGTAAGAAAGTGCTTGAGCAAAGTACCGCCGATAACCTTAGTGAAGCACTCAAACAGTTCTTTAAGTGGCGCTTAGCCCAAAGACTTTCTCAGCAGCACAGTAGCAACAAGATTAACGTCAAATTGATGGAGCGAGCAGACAGAGACCTGCTTCGCCATAGCTTGCATGTGGTCAAAAAATTCAAGCAATGGCTTGGCTACCACTATCAGATACGGGATTAGGCGATTGAACGATGAATAGATTGGTTCGTTATTACTGGCATCATAAACTCAAAGGCTCTACTTATCAGCCTCTGTTTACTGCGCCTGCTAATCACGAATACGTATCTCTCGATTGTGAAACCACCAGCCTCGACCCCAATCAGGCAGAATTAGTCACCATTGCTGCGACCAAGATCATCGGTAACCGAATCATTACCAGCCAACCTTTTGAAGTCCGATTGCGCGCCCCGCAATCACTCGATTGCAATTCAATAAAAATCCACCGCATTCGTCATCAAGATCTAAAGCATGGCATCGAAGAAAAACAGGCTTTAATCGAGCTACTTAACTTCATTGGAAATCGTCCTTTAGTCGGCTATCACATCCGCTATGACAAAAAGATTCTCGACCGCGCCTGTTTAAAACAGCTTGGATTTCCACTGCCTAACCGATTAGTCGAAGTGAGCCAACTCTACCAAGACAAACTCGAAAGACAGCTGCCCAATGCCTATTTTGATCTCAGTATGGACGCCATCTGTCGCCAGCTCGATTTACCTATCCCCGTCAATAAACATGATGCATTACAAGACGCTATCTCCGCCGCCCTGATCTTTGTTCGCCTGAAACATGGTGATCTGCCCCGTTTCAACTCTTCTTATTCTTAATTCAACCACTGGCGCTTCACATAGAGAGCAACATCTCAAAAATGAACTTAACTCGCTATTTTGTAAGTGAAAAGCAACGTCTCATCCTAAAGTCTAATTGTGGAAATCGCCGTCCTAGTCGAGAGTGATAACACAACGACGGTTCTGTAATAGACCTAGAAACTGAACACAAAGGAAGTTGCCAGTTCATTAGGAATGTAGGCACAAGGAGAGATGCAATGAGTGAAGCCCACGTTTATCCGGTAAAAGAAAATATTAAATCAACCACACACGCGGATAATGACACTTACCTAGCCATGTACCAGCAATCTGTTTCTGACCCTGAAGGCTTTTGGGGTGAACACGGAAAAATCGTTGATTGGATTAAACCTTTCACACAGGTAAAAAATACCTCTTTCGACCCTGGCCACATTGATATTCGCTGGTTTGAAGATGGCACGCTTAACGTTTCGGCTAACTGTATCGACCGCCACCTTGCTGAGCGCGGTGATGAAGTCGCTATCATCTGGGAAGGCGATGATCCGGCGGATGACAAAACTCTAACTTTTAATGAACTACACAAAGAAGTGTGCCTGTTTTCAAATGCTCTAAAAGAGCAAGGCGTGCGCAAAGGTGATGTAGTTTGTTTATACATGCCAATGGTTCCTGAAGCTGCGGTTGCCATGCTGGCATGTACCCGTATCGGGGCGGTTCACACAGTGGTATTTGGCGGTTTCTCCCCAGAAGCACTGTCTGGTCGTATTATCGATTCAAATTCTAAAGTCGTTATCACTGCCGATGAAGGCGTGCGTGGTGGCCGTGCGGTTCCACTGAAGAAAAATGTCGATGAAGCACTGACGAATCCTGAAGTGAAGAACATCGAAAAGGTTGTAGTATTCAAACGTACTGGCGGCGATGTTGCATGGCACGAACACCGCGATGTATGGTGGCACGATGCTATTGCTAATGTATCTGCAGATTGCCCACCAGAAGAGATGAACGCAGAAGATCCACTATTCATCCTTTATACGTCAGGCTCAACAGGCAAACCTAAGGGTGTTATGCACACTACAGGTGGTTACCTCGTTTATGCAGCAATGACCTTCAAATACGTGTTCGATTACCAAGAAGGCGAAACTTTCTGGTGTACAGCCGATGTGGGTTGGATTACCGGTCACACATACCTTGTTTACGGACCGCTTGCCAATGGTGCAAAAACCATTCTGTTTGAAGGCGTGCCGAACTACCCGAACACCAGCCGCATGAGTGAAGTGGTCGATAAGCACCAAGTTAATATTCTTTATACTGCACCAACAGCGATTCGCGCTTTGATGGCGAAAGGCAATGAAGCCGTTGAAGGCACGTCTCGTGACAGCCTAAGAATCATGGGCTCAGTGGGTGAACCTATCAACCCAGAGGCGTGGGAGTGGTACTACAAAACAATCGGTAATGAGCAGTCTCCAATTGTTGATACATGGTGGCAAACAGAAACGGGCGGAATCTTGATTGCACCGCTACCAGGCGCAACAGACCTAAAACCGGGCTCAGCGACGCGTCCATTCTTCGGTGTGCAACCGGCGCTGGTTGATAACATGGGTAACATCATTGAGGGTGCAACAGACGGCAACCTAGTGATTCTTGACTCTTGGCCAGGCCAGATGCGTACCGTTCACGGCGATCATGACCGTTTCGAACAAACTTACTTCTCGACCTTTAAAGGCATGTACTTCACCAGTGATGGTGCTCGTCGTGATGAAGACGGTTACTACTGGATTACTGGCCGTGTTGATGACGTTCTGAACGTATCAGGTCACCGTATGGGTACCGCTGAGATTGAATCGGCTCTAGTCGCATTTGATAAGATCGCAGAGGCTGCGATTGTAGGTATCCCTCATGATATTAAAGGCCAAGCGATTTACGCTTACATCACGTTGAATGATGGTGAATTCCCGACCGCAGAGCTTCATAAAGAAGTGAAAGACTGGGTACGCAAAGAGATAGGCCCAATCGCAACGCCAGATGTACTGCACTGGACCGACTCATTACCAAAAACTCGTTCAGGTAAAATCATGCGTCGTATCCTGCGTAAGATTGCCACTGGCGATACTGGCAACCTAGGCGATACGTCGACACTGGCAGACCCAAGCGTGGTCGATAAGCTGATTGCAGAGAAAGCGGAACTGGCATAAGCAACCCGTCACATTACGTAATTACTGTTTAAAACAGCTCCTTTCTAAACCGTCACCTATGTGGCGGTTTTTTTATGGCTGATCTTGATCTCAAATATCCTCGACAAAATTAAGGCTAAGGCGCTTTTTTGTTAAGTTGGTAACAATCTCACACTCTCTCAATAGGAGATTAGACCAGTAAATTGCTGCGATTTGCGCTGAATTAGCTATAATCTGGTTCTAATTTTTAAATTTGGGTTTTTCTTACTGGAAATTATCCCCAAATTTTCAATAAAATGGCAACATTCACGTTCGTAAACACGATAAAGGAAGATAGCCCCACAATGTCTACAAAGTTTCGCATTCTAGTTTTAAATGGACCAAACCTTAATCTGTTAGGCCTTAGAGAGCCTGCACACTACGGTTCTCAAACACTTGACCAGATTATTAGCTCATTGACCGAGCAAGCGAAAACACACGATGTTGAGCTATCTCACTTACAGTCAAATCGTGAGTATGAGCTGATTGAAGCTATCCATAGTGCTTATCAAAATGTTGATTTCATTATTATCAACCCAGCGGCCTTTACACATACCAGTGTGGCGTTGCGTGATGCACTACTTGGTGTTGCTATCCCATTTATTGAGGTTCACCTATCGAATGTTCACGCACGTGAACCATTCCGTCACCACTCTTACCTGTCTGATAAAGCAGAAGGTGTGATTTGTGGCTTAGGTGCCCAAGGTTATCAATTTGCTTTGACCGCTGCGCTCAACAAGCTCAACGCAAAGTAAATAAAAACAACGAACTATTACTAACCTACTCAGTCAAAGAGTAAGTTCAATCAACAGATAAAGAGAAAGAAACAATGGATATTCGCAAAATCAAGAAGCTAATCGAATTGGTTGAAGAGTCTGGTATTTCTGAGCTAGAGATCTCTGAAGGTGAAGAGTCAGTACGAATCAGTCGTAACAGCCCTGTATCTGCAGCGCCTATTCAATATGCAGCAGCTCCAGCTCCTGTAGCGGCAGCAGCACCTGCGGCGGCACCTGTAGCTGCAGAAGCGGCAGCTCCTGCAGTTCCTGCTGGTCACCAAGTTCTTTCTCCAATGGTTGGTACTTTCTACGGCGCTCCAAGCCCAGATGCAAAACCATTCGTTAAGGTTGGTCAATCTGTAACTGCTGGCGAAACGCTATGTATCGTTGAAGCAATGAAAATGATGAACCAAATCGAAGCTGATAAATCTGGTGTTGTAACGGCTATCCTAGTTGAAGACGGTCAACCAGTAGAATTCGACCAAGCTCTAGTAATTATCGAATAATAGAGAGCACTCATTATGTTAGATAAATTAGTAATCGCGAACCGTGGTGAAATTGCACTGCGTATTCTGCGAGCATGTAAAGAGCTTGGCATCAAAACGGTAGCGGTTCACTCAACAGCTGACCGCGATCTTAAGCACGTACTGCTTGCTGACGAAACCATTTGTATCGGTCCAGCTCGTGGTATCGATAGCTACCTGAACATTCCTCGTATCATCAGCGCTGCTGAAGTAACGGGTGCAGTCGCTATCCACCCTGGCTACGGCTTCCTATCTGAAAATGCAGATTTTGCAGAACAGGTAGAGCGCAGTGGTTTTATCTTCGTTGGCCCTAAAGCTGAAACCATTCGCATGATGGGTGACAAAGTGTCAGCTATCACGTCAATGAAAAAAGCGGGTGTACCTTGTGTACCAGGTTCTGACGGTCCTCTTGACGACGACGAAGCGAAAAACAAAGCGCACGCTAAGCGCATTGGTTTCCCTGTAATCATCAAGGCTTCTGGCGGCGGCGGCGGTCGTGGTATGCGTGTTGTTCGTACTGAAAAAGAACTAACAGAAGCTATCGCAATGACTCGTGCTGAAGCAAAAGCATGTTTCAATAACGACATGGTTTACATGGAAAAATTCCTAGAAAACCCACGTCACATTGAAGTACAAGTGCTTGCAGATGGTCAAGGTAATGCTATCCACCTAGGTGAGCGTGACTGTTCAATGCAGCGTCGTCACCAGAAAGTTGTGGAAGAAGCACCAGCACCAGGTATCACTGAAGAAATGCGTAAATACATCGGCGACCGTTGTACTCGTGCATGTCTTGAGATTGGTTACCGCGGCGCAGGTACATTTGAATTCCTATACGAGAACGGTGAGTTCTACTTCATTGAAATGAACACTCGCATCCAGGTTGAGCACACGATTACTGAAATGGTAACGGGTATCGATCTAGTGAAAGAGCAACTTCGCATTGCTGCTGGTCAGCCTCTATCATTCACACAGGATGATATTAAGCTGCGCGGCCACTCAATCGAATGTCGTATCAATGCAGAAGATCCGGTGCGTTTCCTACCCTCTCCGGGTAAGATCACGCGTTTCCATGCTCCAGGTGGTATGGGCGTACGTTGGGAGTCTCACATCTACACGGGTTACACAGTGCCACCACACTACGATTCAATGATTGGTAAGCTGATCACTTACGGTGAGAACCGTGATGTTGCTATCGCTCGCATGAAGAACGCATTGGGTGAAATGATTGTTGAAGGTATTAACGTTAATACTGAGCTTCAACTGTCTATTATGAACGACGAAAACTTCCAACACGGTGGGGCAAACATCCACTACCTTGAGAAGAAGCTTGGTCTACAATAGACGCTAGCCTTCCGTAATTCGTTCTCTGTAGAACAGTAATAAATGCTCACTTCGGTGGGCATTTTTGTTTGTAAATACTCGCAATAATCAATTCATCATCCCCATTATATTCCGTGGGGTTTTGGTGAATTTGCTCATATTTTCTGCTAGACTCGCCATCCAATTTTTCTCATATAGAAGATGCAGCCATGCCTTGGATTCAAATCAAGCTTAATGCTACCAATGAAAATGCCGAACAAATCGGCGACATGTTAATGGAAGAGACTGGTGCTCTTTCTGTAACTTTCCTGGATGCACAAGATACCCCTGTATTTGAGCCTCTGCCGGGCGAAACTCGCCTTTGGGGTGATACTGACATTCTCGCGCTTTACGACGCTGAGACTGACACTGGTGTCGTTCTAGCGCAGATTAAAGCAAGCAACATGTTCCCTGCAGACTTTGCTCACAAAGTAGAGCAAATTGAAGACAAGGATTGGGAACGTGAATGGATGGACAACTTCCACCCAATGAAGTTTGGTGAGCGTTTATGGATTTGCCCTAGCTGGCGCGATATCCCTGAACCTGACGCTGTAAACGTCATGCTAGACCCTGGTCTTGCATTTGGTACCGGTACTCACCCAACAACAGCATTGTGTCTTGAATGGCTTGAAGGCCTAGACCTGACAGGCAAAACCGTGATCGATTTCGGTTGTGGTTCAGGCATCCTAGCGATCGCTGCGATCAAACTTGGCGCGGCAAAAGTTATCGGGATCGACATTGATCCTCAAGCCCTGCTTGCATCAAAAGACAACGCACAACGCAATGGCGTGGCAGAGCAACTAGAAGTGTTCTTACCACAAGATCAACCGGAAGGTTTACTTGCTGACGTTGTTGTTGCCAACATTCTTGCAGGTCCACTACGCGACCTTTCTGGCATCATTAAAGGTCTAGTAAAGCCAAATGGTGTACTAGCAATGTCGGGTGTTTTAGATACACAAGCGGAAGATGTTGCAACTTATTATCGTGATGAGCTTCACATTGATCCGATCATTGAACAACAAGAATGGTGTCGAATCTCTGGTCGCAAGCAAGGCTAGGTAAGACTTTGGGCGCTAATTGATTGAAATTTAAACGAATTACAAAAACAAATTGTAAATGCTCAAATATTAGTCTTTTCACGCAGCGAAAAAATGCGTAAAATGCGCGCCCTTGCTGGTACAGAACTGTGATGACATTTTTGAAAATCGGAAATTATCAACTTAAGAACAATCTAATCGTCGCTCCTATGGCTGGCGTAACGGATAGACCATTCCGTGAGTTGTGTCTTCGTTACGGTGCGGGGATGGCAGTCAGTGAAATGATGTCCTCCAATCCGAAAGTTTGGAAAACGTCAAAATCTCAGCAGCGTATGGTACATGAAGGCGAATCGGGCATTCGTTCAGTACAAATCGCTGGTGCAGATCCACAGCTTATGGCCGAGGCTGCTCAATTCAATGTTGCTAACGGTGCGCAAATCATCGATATCAATATGGGTTGCCCAGCAAAAAAAGTGAATAAGAAGCTTGCGGGCTCAGCCCTGCTTCAGCATCCAGAACTCATTGAAGATATTCTGAAGGCTGTGGTAAATGCTGTCGACGTTCCAGTAACGTTGAAAACGCGCACAGGCTGGGATACAGACAATAGAAACTGTGTCCAAATCGCGAAAATAGCCGAAGACTGCGGCATACAAGCTCTTGCCCTTCACGGGAGAACTCGCGCTTGTATGTACAAAGGTGAGGCAGAATACAAACACATTAAAGCAGCGAAACAAGCAGTATCTATTCCGGTTATCGCTAACGGTGATATCGATAGTCCGGAAAAAGCGAAGTTTGTGCTGGAGTACACCGGCGCTGATGCTTTAATGATAGGTCGACCTGCCCAAGGGCGTCCTTGGATTTTTAACGAAATCCTACACTATTTGGAAAACGGCACCACGATGGACCCACTCCCGATTTCGGAAGTGAAAGACATCATGCTTGGTCATGTGCTCGCTCTACATGAATTTTATGGAGAGTTTTTAGGCCCTCGCATCGCTCGTAAGCATGTGGGTTGGTATCTAAAAGAGCATGAACAAGCGAGTGAGTTTCGCCGTACCTTCAACGCATTCGAAGCAGGTGATCTGCAGCTTGAAGCGCTAGAAGGTTTTTTTGATAACGTTGCACCATAATTACGAGAAGAGCTAGACCGAATATGTTCGAACAAAATCTGACTTCAGAAGCATTGACAGTAACTACAGTTACATCACAAGACCAAATCACGCAGAAGCCACTACGTGACTCAGTTAAAGCATCATTGAAAAATTACCTTGCTCAATTAAACGGTCAAGAAGTCAGCGAGTTATACGAATTAGTATTAGCTGAAGTTGAACAGCCACTACTAGACACTATCATGCAGTACACTCGCGGTAACCAAACTCGCGCAGCAACCATGATGGGTATTAACCGCGGTACTCTTCGCAAGAAACTTAAAAAATACGGCATGAACTAATCGTTCTTTCGTAATTTATTGAATTAGAAGCCGAGCTCTTTATTGAACTCGGCTTTTTTTTGTTTATATGGCAACAAGCGAACAATTATCAATCAATTAATGAGATGTAACGATTGATAACGTAATCACTACCGATATAATGACCCATTAATCTAATCGTCTGGAAGCTACATGCTTGATATGAAAAGGGAAGAATGGCTTAGCACACTGATCCGTGAACTGCCTGATCGTCATCTTCTGTTGGATACATCCGGACGTATTGTTGAAAACTTTGACAATCCAAATCACCACACAGTTTCAGAACTGTTGCCTCCCTCGGTTGAAAAGCAGCTATTAGAGGCGGCAAAGCAAGCTTATTCCAGTCGCGAAATTCAATACATTCAATACTCTCTTGCGCCCTGTCAGCAACTTCAGCTTTCTATTGAACAACTTTTCGCTCAAGGTGAAGAATCAGACGATCGATATTTTGAATCGACATTAAAGCCATTGTATCTCTCGCCAGAAAAGCAATACGTGCTGTGGCAAGAGCGAGATATTACTAAAGCACAGCAACGTGAAGCTGAGCTGATAGAACTCGCTGAAATCGATGAGCTAACTGGGATTTTAAATAGACGAGCCTTTTTACTTGGGTTGGAAAAAGAGTTCAGTCAACCGCCTAAGCAAAGCTTAACTTGTTTGATGATAGACATAGACCACTTCAAAGAAATCAATGATCAAGTTGGCCACCTCTCTGGTGATGAGGTAATCGTTCAAGTCGCGAGTTTATGCCAACAGTCAATAGACTGCGATGATTATCTAGGTCGCTTGGGTGGCGAAGAATTCGGTGTCATTCTCACACACACCAGTGCCATTGAAGCTTATTACGTTGCAGAGACGATTCGTAAAACGATTGAATCAACACCATGCACCGTAGACGGCCACATCATCTACCCAACAGTCAGCATCGGTGTTGCTGAATACACACCACATCTTAAAACCATAAAAGAACTATTGGCTCAAGCTGATAGAGCCATGTACTCTTCAAAGCAGACTGGCCGCAACCAAGTCACGCTTTACCATAATAACCTACCCACTTTAAAAATTGACGCTCAACTAAGAGCCAAAATACTGCAAGCTTCCTAGGGTTATCAACCATAGTAAACCTCTCTCCCTAACGGGGGACCTTCTCAGCTATTTACCATCAGCAGCACAGCATGAGCTTTGTTTATCTTCGCTCGCCAAAGCACCTAAGATAGAACAATGGCTCGCATCGTCATCTACATGTCCGCAGCAAGCATCATTAATCTTCTTTAATGCCGTGCGTATTCTGCCAAGTTCACTGATTTTTTCATCAATAAGTGTCAGCTTTGCCGTTGTGATGGCTTTCACTTCCGAGCAACTGTGCTGCGTTGCTTCCAAGCGAATCTCGAGCAATTCCTTAATTTCATCTAAACTCAGCCCTAACGCTTTAGATTTAAGAATAAAGGTCACCTGTTTTTGATTGTTTTCATCATATAAGCGATATCCTGAGTCACTGCGACTGGCAGGAGCAATCAGGTTACTTTTTTCATAAAACCGTAAGGTATCGGCTGTCACACCGCATCGTTTCGCTAATTCACCGATCTGAAACATGTTTTTTCCTACTGTTCCGTCCATTCCACAATTAACCTTATCGTTACTTTTCAGGCTGAAATGGCACTTTTCATAATTAATTTTGAGATGCCAAACGATTGCGCGAGCTTTTTTGTAATAAATTAGTTAGAATCTGCGCCATCAAATTTGGAGTTGGTTATCTTATAGCTTGATTATAAGAACACCCCAAAGGTCTTTACCAAAACTGGCCAATATTTTATCTCTTACTGGTATCTAAGATACTCCACGCTAAGAAGATAGAAACAAGTTCTTTTTTGGCAAATATCTTTATTTTAACCCCATGAATTTGAGGAAGATGGAAGCATGAATAACGCTCGTCCAATTCGCCGCGCTCTCATCAGCGTATCAGACAAAACTGGTATCGTTGAATTTGCACAAGCTCTTGCTAACCGTGGTGTAGATATCCTATCTACCGGTGGCACTGCTCGCCTGCTTGCTGAAAAAGGCATCTCTGTTACAGAAGTATCTGATTACACTGGTTTCCCAGAAATGATGGATGGCCGTGTTAAGACTCTGCACCCAAAAGTTCATGGTGGTGTTCTAGGCCGTCGTGGTCAAGATGATGACGTGATGGAAACTCACGGTATCAACCCTATCGATATGGTTGTTGTAAACCTATACCCATTCGCAGAAACCGTTGCTAAAGAAGGTTGTACCCTTGCTGACGCTGTTGAGAACATCGACATCGGCGGTCCTACAATGGTTCGCTCTGCAGCGAAAAACCACAAAGACGTAACTATCGTTGTTAACGCACACGACTACGAGCGCGTTGTTGCTGAAATGGACGCGAACGAGAAATCTCTAACGCTAGAGACTCGTTTCGACCTCGCTATCGCAGCATTCGAGCACACAGCTTCTTACGACGGCATGATCGCAAACTACTTCGGCACTATGGTTCCATCTTACGGTGCCTCTCTACTTGATGAAGAAGGAAAGAAGGCTGATGAAGAGTCTAAATTCCCTCGCACGTTCAACCAACAGTTCGAGAAGAAACAAGACATGCGCTACGGTGAGAACAGCCACCAAGCGGCAGCATTCTACGTTGAAGCGAACCCTGAAGAAGCGTCGGTTTCTACTGCTCGCCAAATCCAAGGTAAAGCGCTTTCTTACAACAACATCGCTGACACTGACGCAGCACTTGAGTGTGTGAAAGAGTTCGACCAGCCAGCATGTGTAATTGTTAAGCATGCTAACCCATGTGGTGTTGCACTAGGTGAAGACATCCTAGAAGCTTACGACCGTGCATTCAAAACAGACCCAACGTCTGCATTTGGCGGCATCATCGCTTTCAACCGTGAGCTAGACGCTGCAACAGCAACGGCTATCACTGAGCGTCAATTCGTTGAAGTTATCATTGCACCATCTGTTTCTGCGGAAGCAGTAGCAATCGTAGCGGCTAAGAAAAACCTTCGCCTGCTTGAGTGCGGTGAGTGGACAACTAAGACAACTGGTTTTGACGTGAAACGCGTTAACGGCGGTTTGCTAGTTCAAGACCGCGACCAAGGCATGGTGTCTGAAGATGACCTTAAAGTGGTTTCTAAGCGCCAACCTACAGCTGAAGAGCTAAAAGATGCCCTATTCTGCTGGAAAGTAGCGAAATACGTTAAATCTAACGCTATCGTTTACTCGAAAGGCGACATGACAATTGGTGTTGGCGCTGGCCAAATGAGCCGCGTTTACTCTGCGAAAATCGCAGGCATCAAAGCTGCAGACGAAGGTCTACAGGTTGAAGGTTGTGTGATGGCATCAGATGCATTCTTCCCATTCCGTGACGGTATCGACGCGGCAGCAGAAGCGGGCATCAAGTGTGTTATCCAACCGGGCGGCTCTATGCGTGATGACGAAGTTATCGCAGCAGCAGACGAACACGGCATGGCGATGATCTTTACGGGCATGCGTCACTTCCGCCACTAATTTCCTCTTCGTATTTGGCACTGTGGCGTCGTTAGCTGCTTTCGCCCACCCCGGTCACATAGTGGACTATGCTTCCGGGGATGGGCTCAATTGCTGCCTAGCCACATCACCAACTACTTTGAGCAAAACTTATAATTTTGTTTTTTAAATATTCCGATATTTGAAATACGTAGAGCAAGTCAGCGACTTTAGTTCAAGGAAAACACGCGGAGCTTATGACCATAAGTGAGCATGTTTGACACAGAAATAAAGGCTCTGAAGCAGCTATAAGGATTTTAAAACATGAATGTACTTATTATTGGTGCTGGCGGTAGAGAACATGCTTTGGGTTGGAAAGCGGCACAAAACCCAAACGTTGAAACAGTATTCATTGCTCCAGGTAACGCAGGTACTGCGCTTGAACCTAAACTTGAGAACGTAAACATCGGCGTTGAAGACATCGCAGGTTTAGTCGCGTTTGCTCAAGATAAAAAAATCGAACTGACTATCGTTGGCCCTGAAGCACCATTGGTTATTGGTGTTGTTGATGCATTCCGCGAAGTTGGCCTACCAATCTTCGGTCCAACTCAAGCGGCAGCACAGCTTGAAGGCTCTAAAGCATTCACCAAAGACTTCCTAGCTCGCCATGAGATCCCAACAGGTTACTACTCAAACTTCACTGAGATTGAGCCAGCTATCGCTTACGTTCGCGAGCAAGGCGCTCCAATCGTAGTAAAAGCTGACGGTCTTGCGGCGGGTAAAGGCGTTATCGTTGCGATGACACTTGAAGAAGCTGAAGACGCAATCAAAGACATGCTAGCAGGCAACGCATTTGGCGAAGCAGGCAGCCGCGTGGTAATTGAAGAGTTCCTTGAAGGCGAAGAAGCAAGCTTCATCGTAATGGTTGACGGTTCTAGCGTTCTGCCTATGGCCACTAGCCAAGATCACAAACGTGTTGGCGACAAAGACACTGGCCCTAATACTGGCGGCATGGGTGCTTACTCTCCAGCTCCAGTGGTAACTCCTGAAATCCATAACCGCATCCTTGAGGAAGTTATCTATCCAACGGTACGTGGTATGGACGCAGAAGGCGCTCCTTACACTGGTTTCCTTTACGCAGGACTAATGATCGATGCTGACGGCACGCCTAAGGTTATCGAATACAACTGCCGCTTTGGCGACCCTGAAACGCAACCTATCATGATGCGTATGGAGTCAGACCTTGTTGAACTTTGCCTAATGGCTATCGATGAGAAGCTAGACGAAGCAGAATCAAAGTGGGACCCACGCGCTTCTATCGGTGTTGTTCTTGCTGCTGGCGGTTACCCTGCTGACTACGCAAAAGGTGACGTTATTTCACTGCCAACCAGCGAAGTTGAAGGCCAAAAGGTTTTCCACGCGGGTACGACAAATAACGAAGCTGGCGACGTTGTGACAAACGGTGGCCGTGTACTTTGTGCAACGGCACTGGGTAATACGGTTTCTGAAGCTCAGGAGCGCGCTTACGCGTTGACGAAGCAAGTTAGCTGGAATGGTATGTTCCACCGCAATGACATCGGTTACCGTGCGATTGCGCGCGAGCAAGAACAGTAATCAATCTTGTTACTCGCTTACTTTCCAATAACAGTAAGCAAATGACAGAAAAGGCGCCTCGATAGGCGCCTTTTTTATCACTCAATCTCTCTAGGAATCTGTACCTGTACAGACAAATCAGCACTTGGCCTACAGCAAGCCAAATACCCTCAATCCTTTAGTTGATCGCTATTCTTTCAACAATGACGGCCTAACGACACAATCATGGCTGTCTTCAGCCAGCATCAGTAACTCTTCTACGCTCATCTTACCTAGTGAATCACTGCCAAGAAACGCCGCATAGCTTTCCACAGACGCCAATCGATCGATCACGAAGCTTGGCAAGGTCTGATTAAATTCAAAGCGATCAAACTCACCACCAGCACACGTTTCAAAAGAACGACCATTCCAGTAACCCTGAACCAGTCTTAGCCCTTCGTCATGCTGCTTCATCGTAGTTTCTAAAACCGACTTGGCTTCTTTCTGGTAGCTTTCGAGTTGCTTAACTTGGATAGGTAAAATTTTGCTATCAATACGATACTGCTGATATACAGCTTCGCCTGACTTATTAAAACGCACATGGACACTATACGGAACCAGCTCATTAGAAGAATTACGTTGCTCACCTTCACGAATAAATTCACGAAGTATACCTTCCGACCAAGCATAGTCCGTTTGGTACCAGCCGTAATCGCCTACAGTGACGTAGTCAGCTGAAGTATGAGGTTGTGTTAGCTTGTTTGTAACCCAGTAGAAACTTGTCGCGTCGCCCATGACTTGGCCGCCGGTGTGAGTTTCAAATTGCTCTAGGTTTTTGCGAGGGCTGGTTGATGAACAGCCAATGAGAAATGTAGATAATAGTGAAACGAGAAGAAATGCTTTTTTCATAAAACCTGTACCGAGGTGGAATACGACTACCTCGGTACAGTTTAGATTATTTCACTGAATCTTTCAGCGCTTTACCTGCAACAAATGCTGGAACATTTGCAGCAGCGATTTGGATCTCGTCACCAGTTTTTGGGTTACGGCCAGTGCGAGCTGCACGGTGGTTTACTTTAAAAGTACCAAAACCAATTAGCTGAACTTGATCGCCATCTTTAAGAGCATCTGTAACACCGCCAAGAGTCGCTTCTAGAGCAGCTTTAGCTTGTGCTTTAGAAAGGTCCGCTTTTTCAGCAATAAAGTCGATTAATTGAGTCTTGTTCATTTTAGGTTTCCCTTCTTTGTATTTTTGAATTCGATTCACTCTAAAACATAAATGCCCCATCTGGCAAAGGTTTGTCGTCGATCTTTAGCTCTAATGCCGTAGTTTTAGCCATAATATGAGTAATAACTCACAATTTGTTACTGATTTTACTGAGCAAGCCCTTGTTTAAAAGGGGCTGAGAGCAAAATTAATGATGACCTAGCCACTACTTATTCTCTATAATCCACGCTGAATCGCTGCTAAAGCGTACAATTTAATTTAAGGGCAAACATGCTGCTGCTAACTATTTACGTCTCCATTGCTATTGGAGTTTCTTTCATTTGTTCTGTTTTGGAAGCTGTACTTTTGAGTATTAGTCCGAGCTACATTGCTCAACTAAAACAAAATGGGCACCCTGCAGCAGAGTCATTAGACAAACTGAAAACCGATATTGACCGCCCACTTGCGTCAATTTTAACGCTCAACACCATCGCGCACACCATAGGTGCAGCGACAGCGGGTGCACAAGCAGCAGTCGTTTTTGGTAGCCAATGGTTAGGCGTATTCTCTGCCGTATTAACTCTGGGTATTTTAGTTCTGTCTGAGATTGTTCCAAAAACCATTGGCGCAACCTACTGGCGTCAACTTGCTCCAGCATCATCAAATGTGCTTCGCTGGATGGTCTTTTTCCTAACACCATTTGTGTGGTTCTCAGAGCAAATTACCAAACGTTTAGCTCGCGGCCACCAGGCACCAAAAATGCGTGATGAGCTATCTGCAATGGCTATTTTGGCAAAAGAGAGCGGTGAATTTGCTGAAGGTGAATCAAAAATTCTGAGCAATCTGTTAGGTATTCAAGATGTACCCGTGACTCAAGTCATGACACCACGCCCTGTTGTATTCCGCGTCGATGCAGAAATGAGTGTCAATACGTTCCTAGAACAACACAAAGACACGCCATTCTCACGCCCACTGGTTTACAGCGAGCAAACTGACAATATCATCGGTTTTGTCCACCGCTTAGAGCTGTTTAGATTGCAGCAAGCGGGTTGTGGTGAGAAGGCTCTGGGTGAAGTGATGCGCCCTATCCACGTCTTGCTAAACAACATGGGCTTAGCTAAGGCCTTTGACCAAATGATGGCAAACCGCCTGCAACTGTCTTTAGTTGTGGACGAGTACGGCACAATTCAGGGCATCATCACCCTAGAAGATATCTTTGAACACCTAGTGGGTGAAGAGATTGTCGACGAAGCAGATAAAACCACAGACATGCAAGAACTGGCGTTCCAACGCTGGGAAACTTGGAAAGAGACACACGGTGTTATCGAAAACCGCGATGAAGAGGACGAGCTAGAAGAAAAAACTCTAGCAGACAACGACACCTCAGACTCAAAGTCAGCGGATGAAAGCAAGGTTCAAAAAGAAGACAAGAAAGACGCTTAATCTAAATTTGATAGCGTCAGATACAACAAAGGCTCCCTAGGGAGCCTTTGTTTCTACTCGTACCTTGATGCAATTGCAGATTATAGTGCAACACCAATGTTACTGACCGGGTCTTCACGCAGTTCGTGACGTAGGTCTTTGATCAGCTCTAAGTCACGCTCAGTCGTTTCACGTAGAGGTCGGAAAATGGCCCACTGAACGTCCCACTCTTCACATACCGCTTCGTTTTCTTTCTGGTTTTCGTTCGTCACTTCTTCAGCGCCTTGAGCAAACTCAAGCTCAGCAACCGTCTTCACCGATTGTTGACTCACTTTAATTACCGCTTCCAACATATGCTCACGATCAAGTAGACCATGGATTAATGTTGCTAAGCCTTGGCATGCGTCCATTGCAGGGTAAACACCATAGAAATCAAAATCATCTGCGCTAGGGAATAGCTCTTCTACTTTCTCAAGTTGACGCTCAAAGTTCACCTTTGCCGTTTTAACGGTTAGGACTTCCCAAATGCTATCCAAAACATCACGGTAGATTCGAGCTTCCGCAAATTCTGTATTCTCACAAAACATGGCATAGTTAGGATACATACGCTCACATAGACACGCCATAAAAGTAATTTGTTGCCAAGGTTCTAACTTTTCAAGACGAACCTGCAGTGGATTCTGAAGCATAGTCACTCAATAATTGCAGAAAAAGACAGCGAAAGTGTACTTGATAAACCCTGGGGGGAAAAGGTAAGCCGATGAACAATTTTACGAATAAGCTCTATATTCTTACCGAGCATGACGATACCTATACGCAACTGATTCTAAACCAAGGGTTACCTGACCTCGAAATCACTCAAAACCCCGAATTAGCTGAGATCGTACTGGCAGCTCCTCCTTTAATAGCGGAGCGACTTAATGAGTTTAAAAATCTAGACTGGATGCAAAGTACCTATGCAGGAATCAATAAACTCACTCAGCCGGATCTGCGCCAAGATTATACGCTGACCAACGTCAAAGGCATCTTCGGCCCTGCGATTGCTGAATACGTGTTGGGTTACACGATCAGCCACTGTAGACACTTTCCTCACTACCACCAGCAACAAGTACAACGAAACTGGCAGCCACAGCTTTATACTAGCCTAACTGACAAAACCATGGTGATTTTAGGAACGGGGTCAATTGGCAGTCATTTAGCTAAAACCGCTGCTGCTTTTGGTATTCACACCATAGGTGTCAACCGGACAGGTATCCCATCAAAGCAAGAAACCTTCAAAGAAACTTTCCACATTAATGAATTAGAAGCCGCCCTCAAGCAAGCGGATATTGTAGTGAACACATTGCCATCAACGGATGATACCTACCAACTACTGAATCAAACCACCTTAAGCTACTGCTCTAACGTATTGCTGTTTAATGTGGGACGTGGGGAAAGCGTAGATAATAAAGCGTTACTGCTTGCGATTAAGAATAAATGGGTTGAACACGCTTTCTTAGATGTCTTTGAATGCGAACCTCTCACACAAGAACACCCGTTTTGGAAATTGCCTCAAGTAACCATCACACCACACATTGCGGCTCTAAGTGAGCCAAGACAGGTCGTGGAGATCTTCGCCAATAATTACCAACAATGGCGAGATGGTTTTACACTTAATCACACCATTGATTTTGATAAAGGCTACTGATGTTCTCGTCACTGCTCACCGAGATACGACAATGCACCGCTTGTGAACCTCATTTATCACACGGTGCAAACCCAGTGATTCAGGCACACCCAAACGCGCGCTTGTTAATCATAGGCCAAGCACCCGGTATTAAGGTTCATGAATCATCTATCCCTTGGAACGACGCCAGTGGCGAGCGATTGAGAGAATGGCTAGAGATGGACAGCGATACGTTTTATGACGAACAAAAAGTCGCGATTGTCCCGATGGGCTTTTGCTATCCAGGAAAGGGAAAAAGTGGCGATCTACCGCCTCGAAAGGAGTGCGCTGCGCTATGGCACAAAAAAGTACTGCAATCACTGCCCAACATCCAAATGACCTTGCTGATTGGTCAGTATGCGCAAAACTATTATCTAAAAGAGAAAGCCACCAGCACACTCACTGAAACGGTACGTAACTGGCAGGCTTGGGCTCCAGAATTTTTGCCACTTCCCCACCCTTCACCACGTAATAATATCTGGCTCAAGAAAAACCCATGGTTCGAAAGTGAAGTCATTCCCTATATCAGGAAGCACGTATCAGAGCATTTGGCCTGCCATGATCCAAATGCCTAATTAGCTGCACATCAACGATGATTTAGTCGATATTGAGTGCGGATAGAAAGATAATAAAAAAGCGCTGCCGATTTCTCGACAGCGCTTTTTCTAAAAACACATACTGAATTACTTATGGTATGGCTTAGATAGGTCGTGAACTGCGTCCACAAATACACCAGCATTTTCTGGTGGCACATCTAGGTGAATACCATGGCCAAGGTTAAATACGTGACCAGTACCGCCGTCACCAAAACCTTCAAGGATAGTGCCGACTTCTTCACGAATACGCTCAGGTTGTGCGTAAAGTACTGATGGGTCCATGTTGCCTTGTAGAGCCACTTTATCGCCAATACGTGCTTTTGCATCAGCAATATTGATTGTCCAGTCTAGGCCAACTGCATCACAGCCGGTCGCTGCGATAGATTCTAGCCACATGCCACCGTTCTTAGTGAACAGAGTAACCGGTACACGGCGACCTTCGTTTTCACGAATTAGGCCATCGACAATTTTGTGCATGTACTGCAGTGAGAACAGGTTGTAGTCACGCGGAGTAAGTACACCACCCCATGTGTCGAATACCATTACCGATTGTGCACCTGCTTTAATTTGCGCGTTCAGGTATTCAATAACAGTGTCAGCCAGCTTATCTAGAAGTAAGTGCAGCGTTTGTGGCTCTGCATACATCATCTTCTTGATTTTAGTAAATGCCTTCGAACTGCTGCCTTCAACCATGTAAGTTGCCAATGTCCAAGGACTACCAGAGAAACCAATCAGTGGCACTTCGCCTTTCAGGTCTTTACGGATCTGACGAACGGCATTCATTACGTATTGAAGTTCACCTTCAGGATCCGGTAGGCCAATCTTTTCTACGTCAGCTTTACATGTGATAGGGCGTTCAAACTTAGGGCCTTCACCTGTTTCGAAGTACAAACCTAACCCCATCGCATCTGGGATAGTTAGGATGTCAGAAAACAAGATTGCCGCATCAAGCGGGAAACGACGTAAAGGTTGAAGTGTTACTTCTGATGCTAGTTCAGCGTTTTTGCACAAAGACATGAAATCGCCCGCTTCAGCGCGCGTTGCTTTATACTCTGGAAGATAGCGGCCAGCTTGGCGCATCATCCATACCGGTGTGTAATCAACAGGCTGTTTTAAAAGTGCGCGTAAATAGCGATCGTTTTTTAATTCGGTCATTCCGTTAAATTCCAATTCAATCTTGTCTAGTTTTGATGGCAAGTATTCTAACACTGATTGAAGGGTAAAAGCTGTGTGCTTTGCAACCTAGATCAAGTTATTAACTTTTAAATCCATGCTTAATTTGCACCCAATTACAGGAGCATGTTAAAAATTTGTTCGCTAGCGAAAATTACAATTATAACAACTGAGTAGTCACTACTCAGCATCTCATAACGACATCTTACTTACCCCCTCCACTTGTGGAGGGTTTTTTTTAGTGTTTGACCACCCATAGGCCAAATACTATTGGAGCACTTGCGCCAATAATGCCACCGAATTGAACACCGTCTGCCGATACGCTCGCGGTGATAACTTCAGGGTGACCAGCTGCCAAAACCGCTCCTGCGCCAGATAACACTAAACCCTTTTTAGCCGATGACAGGCCAATGTCGATTGAGAACTCTCGCTCAATAAGCACATTGTTGCACTTGATATTTTCAAACTCATTCACCAGATCTCTAATTCAGCTTGATTAATCAGTTATGCCTTGAGTCACACTGTCGTTTTGAGTTACCTTGTCTTATTCAAAGTCGTAGGTCACAATACGCTCTGTACCTGACTTTAATAAAATCAATGTCTCCTCAAACAAGGTTACCTAGCAATAGGGGCTAAATGGGGATGTTTGATTGAACGGTGAAAAATTTGGACCACACATTAATAGAGCAAGTTGAAGGGATATGCGTATCGCGAGGTGTTAGGCTAACACCCCAAAGAAAGCGAGTGTTTGAGCTTATCCTATCTAATAAAAAAGCCTCCAGTGCTTATGAATTATTAGAGCAATTGAAAGTCAGTGAACCGCAAGCCAAGCCTCCTACAGTTTATCGCGCTTTGGATTTTTTGTTAGAGCAAGGGTTCATTCACCGAGTTGAGTCAACGAATAGCTTTATATGCTGCTGCTCTTGCAATGCCAACACGCATTTTTCCCAATTACTGATCTGCGATAAATGTGGCACTGTGATAGAATTACAAGACGATGCGCTTGTCGCCCTACTCGCGAGTAACGCCGAGCAGCATGGATTCAAGTTGACCAACCATGTCATTGAATCACATGGCATTTGCCAAACTTGCTCCTCCGAAATGAAAGAATAAGATTATAGAAGAACATTATGCGCGCTGAATTTGTAAACCCGTTTTTAGCTTCTTTGATGAACGTACTAAAAACGATGGCATCTCTAGAATTAAAGCCTCAGAAACCAAGAGTGAAGAAAGATGAAATCGCTCGTGGTGATGTGTCCGGCCTAATTGGTATGGTTGGTACACAGTCTCGTGGCTCAATGTCGATCACCTTTGATGAAGGGCTTGCTCTAGAAATCATGGAAAACATGCTAGGTGAACGACCAAACGGTTTGAACGAAGAAGTGACCGACATGGTGGGTGAAATCACTAACATGGTAACCGGTGGCGCAAAGCGTATTCTTGCAGAAAGCGGCTTTGACTTCGATATGGCAACGCCAATCGTGGTTTCAGGTAAAGGCCATACTATTCGTCACAAGTGTGAAGGCGCAATCATCATCATGCCTTTCTCATCTCAGTGGGGTAATGCTTTCATCGAGATCTGTTTCGAATAGAGACAATCGACTAAATAAAAAGCGAAAGGCTGACGTACATACGTCAGCCTTTTTTTATTGCCGTAAATCAACGGACATAAAA
>NZ_JBFRVX010000189.1:0-832 GCF_041475345.1 Vibrio sp. 10N.222.48.A3
AGCGTTGCGAATCACTCTCAAATGCTTGTTATACGCCTGTGCGTTAAAAATCACAGCGCTTTTCAATTGATGGTATGTGTTTACTTCTAGACCTTCTATCAAGAACCAAATACTTACCATGGTTAATAAGGACTTCATATTGAATGTTCTTGCGGCCGCCACCAAGGTGTTTTTCTGGCCAACTCGGCCAAGACTTATATACGCGACCTGTGAACTTAAGCACTTCCCTATCAGCAAGTGGCTCCATATAAGAGCTAAAATCACGGTCTACAACAAAACCCAAAATTTCATTATCCAGCAAGAAGTCGTCACCCGCATTCTTTCCAATAATTTTCCATACCTGAGGCTCACTTGTTCCAAAATAATCGGTTGCCAATATAGAGAACGATTGAAAGCAGCCATTTTGTATTTCTTGTTTTCGGCTACAACTGTAAATCAAGAGAGTTATACATCCTAAAACACAAATCCATTTGTAAATCATATATCTATCACTCATTGGCTAGCGATGTATGACGGCCGCTTATGTGGTGAGCAACGTAATACGGCGTACGGCAACTAGCACCGCGTTAAGCAGTGGGTAAACGTTGACCACCAAACCTAAACCATCGTGCCGTAAACACTAAATTCAAAGCAATCCGAAAATGCCAAGCGTTGGGAATCCGTCTTAAACGTCGTTTTGTTAAAACTACGCTTTCCTAATTGGTTGACATATAAACCACAAAAAACAACACGCAAACGTTAATCCTGCGGCATTTAACTCGTTAAGTCCGAATTGATTGACGAAAAGGGAACTACCCGAAGCTGCAACAAAAAAGGTAGCATAATAATAGAC
>NZ_JBFRVX010000190.1:0-5329 GCF_041475345.1 Vibrio sp. 10N.222.48.A3
CACTTGGCTTTGATGTCGGAGAGTCGATACTCAATGCTTCTAGCTGAGTCAGCTTCGCACGTGCGTTTTTGATCACTGCTTTAGGCACGCCAGCCAATCCTGCAACCGCAAGGCCGTAAGATTTACTTGCGGCACCTTCTTGAACTGCGTGCATAAAGGCAATGCTGTCGCCATGTTCAACCGCATCTAAGTGTACGTTCGCTAAGGTTGGTATTTGGTTTGGTAGCTCAGTTAGCTCAAAGTAGTGCGTTGCAAATAGTGTCATCGCATTGATTTGATTGGCTAGCCATTCCGCACTTGCCCAAGCCAGAGACAGACCATCGTAAGTACTGGTACCACGACCGATTTCATCCATTAACACAAGGCTATTTGGTGTCGCGTTGTGCAGAATGTTTGCGGTTTCTGTCATCTCAACCATGAAGGTTGAACGACCCGAAGCTAAGTCATCGGATGCGCCAATACGAGTAAAGATACGGTCGATAGAACCAATCGTCGCGCTTTCTGCTGGAACATAACAACCGATATGAGCCATCAGCGCAATGAGTGCGGTCTGGCGCATGTAGGTCGACTTACCACCCATGTTTGGACCTGTGATGATCAGCATCTTACGTTGATCATTGAGGTCGATAGGGTTAGCAATAAACGGTTCGTCCATTACTTGTTCAACAACGGGGTGACGACCCGCCTGAATTTGTACACCAGCTGACTCAGTCATGGTTGGACGACAGTAATCAAGGGTGTCTGCGCGTTCAGCTAAGTTTTGAAGAACATCCAGTTGAGACACTGAAGAAGCAATGTTTTGTAGTCGCTCTAGATAGGGCAGTAACAAATCAAACAACTCATCCCACAACTTCTTCTCGATAGCTAGGGCTTTCGATTTAGAGCTAAGCACTTTGTCTTCATGCTCTTTTAGCTCAGGAATGATGTAACGCTCTGCATTTTTCAGCGTTTGACGGCGAACATAGTGTGGTGGCACAAGGTGGCTTTGTCCGCGGCTTACTTGAATGAAGAAACCGTGTACGTTGTTGTAGCCCACTTTAAGTGTATCGATACCATGACGTTCGCGCTCTTCTTGCTCAAGTTTATCAAGAAATTCGGTTGCGCCAGCTGCAAGGTCGCGCCATTCGTCTAACTCGGCATTGTAGCCTTCTGCAATTACACCACCGTCACGGATAACCACGGGAGGGTTCTCTTTGATCGCTCGCTCAAGTAGTTCAGAAACCTCATCCACAGGCGAGGCATATTGAGCAAGTTGAGTTAGGTATGGGTGCTTCAATTGCGTCAGTGTTTCTGCAAGTTCTGGCAAATATTCCATCGCTTGGCGAAGTCGTGCCATATCACGAGGACGAGCTGAACGAAGTGCCAATCGAGCAAGAATACGTTCGATATCCCCGATCTGTTTTAAGGTTGGCTGTAGTTCTGTGAACAGAGCTAAATCTTTCATTTCACCAATAGCATCTAGGCGCTGATCGAGTGCAGAGATATTGCGCATTGGTTGATGTAACCAGCGCTTAAGCATACGGCTACCCATTGCTGTCGCAGTGTGATCAAGTACTTCGGCAAGGGTGTTATCACTACCACCACCAAGATTTTGCGTGATCTCCAAATTACGGCGAGTCGCTGCATCGAGGATCACCGAGTGATCTTGCTTATCCATCGTCAGTGAACGGATATGTGGAAGGGCAGTACGTTGGGTATCTTTCACGTATTGGATCAAACAACCAGCCGCACATAAGCCTAGTTTCGCGCCTTCTACGCCAAAGCCAACCAGATCGCGAGTACCAAACTGCTTATTCAATTGCTGCTTCGCGGTATCTAATTCAAATTCCCATACCGGGCGGCGGCGATTGCCATTACGGCTTGCCATTAGATTTACAGGTTCGAAATCTTCAGGGAACAGTAGCTCACGAGGTGAGGTTCTCTGCAGTTCTGCCGCCATTGCTTCTTCGGTTTCCGGCTCACATAGCTGGAATCGGCCAGAAGTAATATCAAGCGTCGCGTAGCCAAATTTACCATTGTGGTGGTAAATAGAGGCAATCAGGTTATCAATGCGCTCAGAAAGCAAAGCCTCATCGGTCACGGTACCGGGTGTAACGATACGTACGACAGCACGCTCAACCGGGCCCTTTGAAGTTGCTGGATTACCAATCTGCTCACAAATCGCTACGGACTCGCCCAACTGCACTAACTTCGCAAGGTAACCTTCAACGGCGTGGTATGGAACGCCCGCCATAGGAATAGGCTCACCGTTTGAAGAGCCACGCTTGGTTAGCGAAATATCGAGGAGTTGAGAGGCTTTTTTAGCATCATCGTAGAAAAGCTCGTAGAAATCGCCCATGCGGTAGAACAGCAGAATTTCTGGATTTTCTGCTTTTAGCTTTAGGTACTGCTGCATCATGGGAGTATGTTTTTGATCGGCTTTCACAGTTAACTTCTTTCGTTTATTTCTATTGCGGCTTAGGATACGTGAAAGCGTTTCGTGCGAAAAGCGACACATGCGAAAAGATGCGAATCCGAATGATATGACAGTAGATAAAGGGAAGTTGATGATGCAGATGACTCAAGATCTTAGTGAACAGCTTGGACACTTACTCGCTAAACATAAACACGTTTTAGTGACGGCTGAATCTTGCACTGGCGGTGGGGTTGCTAGCGCGGTGACGGATATCGCAGGGAGCTCTGGTTGGTTTGATCGTGCATTTGTTACTTATAGCAATGAAGCGAAGCAAGAGATGATCGGCGTACAGCTTAAAACCTTAGTTGAGTTCGGTGCGGTGAGTGAGCCTGTCGTAATAGAAATGGCGAGCGGGGCATTGCAACATTCAAATGGGACTATCTCTGTATCGATCAGTGGTATTGCTGGCCCAGGTGGCGCGACCGAAGATAAGCCTGTTGGAACGGTATGTTTCGCTTGGAAAGCACTAAACGGTTGGGATAAAGTAGAAACGCATGTATTTACAGGCGACAGATCACAAGTACGCCAACAAGCCACGCACCATGCCCTACAAGTTATTTATGATTACCTATCAATGGAAGGTAAGTAACATTTGTACAAATTATTTTCACACAGGTATAGACACTGTATGAATCAACAGTATAATAAAAGCCAATTAGTCACCCCTATGTGGGTTAGAAATAGATTCTAGATCGCTTGTTAAGACAACCGATTATGTGGAGATAGTAATGGACGAGAATAAACAAAAAGCGTTAGCCGCAGCCCTTGGTCAGATTGAAAAGCAATTTGGTAAAGGTTCAATCATGCGTCTTGGTGATAACCGCACAATGGACGTAGAAACTATTTCTACAGGTTCTCTATCTCTAGATATCGCACTAGGTGCTGGTGGCCTACCGATGGGACGTATCGTAGAAGTTTACGGTCCAGAATCATCAGGTAAAACAACGTTAACGCTTGAGCTTATTGCTGCAGCACAGAAAGTGGGCAAAACGTGTGCATTCGTCGATGCCGAGCACGCACTAGACCCTATCTACGCTCAAAAGTTGGGTGTTGATATCGACGCTTTGCTTGTGTCTCAACCAGATACAGGCGAACAAGCTCTAGAAATTTGTGATGCACTGGCTCGTTCAGGTGCTATCGATGTTCTTGTTATTGACTCAGTAGCAGCACTAACACCTAAAGCAGAAATCGAAGGCGAAATGGGCGATAGCCACATGGGTCTTCAAGCACGTATGCTTTCTCAAGCAATGCGTAAGCTAACAGGTAACCTTAAGCAGTCTAACTGTATGGCTATCTTCATTAACCAAATTCGTATGAAAATTGGTGTGATGTTTGGTAACCCTGAAACAACAACAGGTGGTAACGCACTTAAGTTCTACGCATCTGTTCGTCTTGATATTCGCCGTACTGGCGCGATTAAAGATGGTGATGAAGTTGTTGGTAACGAAACTCGTATCAAGGTTGTTAAGAACAAGATTGCTGCACCATTCAAACAAGCTGAAACTCAAATCCTTTACGGAAAGGGCTTCAACCGCGAAGGTGAGCTTATCGACTTAGGTGTTAAGAATAAGCTAGTAGAAAAAGCAGGCGCTTGGTACAGCTACAAAGGCGACAAGATCGGCCAAGGTAAAGCTAACGCTGGTAAATACCTGCGTGAAAACCCAGAAGTTGCTCTAGAAATTGATACTAAACTTCGTGAGTTACTGCTAACTCCTGCTGTGCTTGAAGAGAAAGGTGCAGAGAAGGAAGAAGAAAACGAAGAGCTATAAGCTAACGTTTTGTTAAGTCACCTTCATAAGAAAGCATGACTTTGAAAGATTTTAAAGCCTCGAATTTTCGAGGCTTTATTGTTTCAGTCGTAAAAATGTAAGGTATTTGAATGTTTAGAGGAAAGTGACGGTGGTTGCTCTAGATTACTTACAGTCATGCACTCATAGGTCTATTCTTTATCAAATAATCAAAGAAACCCTTTGGGTTAAATCGATTACCGTCAAAAGTTCTTGCCCCTAAAGGCCTATTACTAGACCTTTGTTCGTATCTTATTATTGAATTCGGTCTGCTGAACTAGTGCTTCTTAAGCTCGTCGAGTACCATAGCATTGTGCTGTTCGTGAATCGTATTTACTCTGACGTGTTGGTGCTGATTAGGAGCCAGGCGCTCGTATTCTGTTAGGTAAATATCGCTGTGAATATGCTCTGCGATCATTTTTACAATTAAGCGATTGTTTGCATACAAGCCTAAAGTTTCTTCACGGTGTGAGAACATGAGGGCGAGCTTCATATCGGCTACACACATAAAGCGGTGTGAAGGGTATTCGGTTTCTTCATTTTCAGAACGCGAATGTAATTCTATTTTTTCATGTGGGCTCGCCATTTTGTTGAATGAAAAGCCAATCACTCGAACTCCACGTTCCACGGCGTCGCATAATTCTTTGCCAAACAATTCAAGGTTAAAATCGGTATTCAGGTAAATTTCTAGATTTGCCTGATTAATGATTTCCTTGGCCTTTTGAAGTAAGTTGTCGAACCCCGATACGTTGTAAACGAACTCTTTTTCCTCTTTCAGCATCATCTTAGATAATTCTGATTTAAGGAAATTAATATTAGTGACGGTCTTTTTTTCTATCTGGCTGAAAATCAAGTCTGGTGATTTAGCTTCGTACTCTTTAGTGTCGCCATCAGACATGAAAATGTAGCCATTGGCGTAAAGGTTATCGATAGACGAGTAAACAGAAGAGCGGGAGATAGAGATCTCTTTCGCGATTTTATATCCGCTGGATTGGCCATTTTTGAGTAAATTAATATAAACAAGCGCATCGGTTTTGGTAAACCCAAAATCCATTAATTTGGTGACTAGCTCTGACACGGGTTGTCC
>NZ_JBFRVX010000191.1:0-7015 GCF_041475345.1 Vibrio sp. 10N.222.48.A3
AATCTTGAAATCTTGAAAATTAAAAAGCTAAAAAGCCCCGTAAATATAATTGTTTACGGGGCTTTTATCTATCTGCTACGTGGTTCGATTAATCTAAACAGAGCTTACTTGTGACGTTCTTTTAGCTTGTTGACCACATCGTTCATCGACAAGCCTTGGTCTTGAAGAAGAACCATCAAGTGGTAAATCAAATCTGCTGATTCACACACTAATTCCGCCTTATCGCCCGACGTCGCCGCAAGCGCGACTTCAACGCCTTCTTCGCCCACTTTTTGCGAAATACGCTTGGTGCCACGGGCATATAGACTGGCAGTATAAGAAGACTCAGGGTCTGCGTCCTTGCGGGCAGCCAGTAGCTGCTCAAGCTGATGAAGCCACACCATCTGAGACTCTTCTTGTTTGTCTCCATCCCAACACGTTGTTGTACCTGTGTGGCACGTTGGGCCAATGGGATTAACTTTAACCAGTAAGGTGTCGCTGTCACAGTCCAAGGCGATGTTTTGCAGTTGTAATACGTTGCCTGACGTTTCACCTTTCGTCCAAAGACGCTCTTTGGTGCGAGAGAAAAACGTCACATTGCCAGTTTCACCCGTTTTCTCAAGTGCTGCAGGGTTCATGTATCCCATCATTAGCACTTGGCTCGATTGGTAATCTTGAACAATAGCTGGCACTAAGCCATCGACTTTTTCCCAGTTAATACGCTCTGACAATGCGCCTACTTCTGTTTTTGATAAGCTTGCGGTTTCAAAACTCATAGTCGCACCTCTACATCTTGTTGTTTCAAATACTGTTTAAGTTCACCAATATTGATGACTTGCTTGTGGAATACCGAAGCCGCAAGTGCTCCGTCCACGTTGGTTTTTTTATAGGCTTCAGCAAAGTGCTCCATCGCACCTGCGCCACCTGATGCAATCAGGGGTACATTACACACTGAACGTACCATATTTAACTGGTCGATATCATAGCCGTTGCGAACGCCATCTTGGTTCATCATGTTTAACACGATCTCACCGGCGCCACGCTTCTGTACTTCCTGCACCCAATCTTTGGTTTCCCACTTGGTTGCTTTGGTACGCGCTTCATCGCCTGTGAATTGGTAAACCTGATATTTACCCGTCTCTTTATCGAAGTATGAATCGATACCGACAACGATACACTGTACGCCGAACTTATCAGCTAGGTCAGTGATTAGCTGTGGGTTAGCCAATGCAGGCGAGTTGATGGATACTTTATCTGCACCAAACTCAAGAATGCGTGCTGCATCTTCCGCAGACTTAATACCACCAGCCACACAGAAAGGAATATCAATCACTTCTGCTACACGTTTCACCCAGCTTTTATCGACCACACGGCCATCACTTGATGCGGTGATGTCATAAAATACTAATTCATCAGCGCCCTCTTCTGCGTAGCGTTGTGCTAGCGGAACGATGTCACCAATAATTTCGTGATTACGGAATTGAACGCCCTTAACCACTTGTCCATCACGGACATCCAAACAAGGGATTATTCGCTTTGCCAACATGCAAATGCCTCCTCTGTGGTGAACTTGCCATCAAGCAGTGCACGACCAACAATCACACCCGCAACGCCGCTGCCTTTAAGTGCTTCGATATCAGCTAGGCTGCCAATGCCACCCGATGATTGGAATTGTACTTGTGGGTACTGCTTACAAAGATCAACATAGAGCTCTACGTTTGATCCTTCTAGCGTGCCATCACGTGAAATATCGGTACACAGAACGTGTTTAAGGCCAACCGTGAGGTAGTCTTCAACCAGCGCTTCAATGGTCACACCTGAATCTTCTTGCCAACCTGAAATCGCGACTTTACGTGTGCCGCTTTCGTCAATATTGATGTCCAGAGCCAGCACGATTTTTTCCGCACCGTACTTCTCCATCCAACCTTTAACCAACTCAGGTTGCTTAACTGCCGTAGAACCAACCACAACGCGCTGTGCGCCAGCTTCTAGTAGATCAACGACATCTTGTTCGTTACGCACGCCACCACCAATCTGGATGTTCGCAGGCGTGCTAGCAAGGAGCTTAGCAATCAAGTCTAACTGACGAGCCGTTGTGTCTTTTGCACCCGTTAAGTCAACAAGGTGAAGCCAACCTGCGCCAGCTTGGTGGTACAAGTTAAACTGCTCAGCTGGGTCTACTTTGTATTCTGTTACTTGCCCGTAGTCTCCTTGGAATAAGCGAACTACTTGACCTTCAATTAAATCTAACGCGGGAATAATCATTTACATTCCTTATAGGGCAACGTTAGCCGCTGCCTAATCCTTATTACAATTCCAAGAAATTCTGAATCAGCTTAGAGCCAGCTTTCGAAGATCGCTCTGGGTGGAACTGAACACCATAATAGTTGCCACTTTGCACTGCGGCTGTGAACGGATTACCGTAATCACATTGTGCGATTGTGTAGTCACCCACCGGCATTGCGAAGCTGTGAACAAAATAGAAGTATTCACCTTCTTCAATGTCTTTAAATAGAGGGTGATTAGGTGTCGCGGTTACTGTGTTCCAGCCCATGTGTGGTAAAGGCAAGTCGCCCGTTTGAAGTAAACGAACTTCACCGTCACACAAACCTAGGCATTCAACTAACTCGTCAGCCTTTTGGCCTTTCTCTTGAGACAATTTGCCTAACAGCTGCATACCTAAACAAATACCTAGCAAAGGCTTCTCTACTTGCTTCACAAGAGAAACAAGGTCGCGCTCTTGCAAGTTCTTCATTGCCTCACTTGCTGTGCCTACACCCGGTAGGAACAGCTTGTCCGCAGCAAGAACAACTTCTGGTTCTTTTGAAATTTCAACTGCGTAGCCTAGACGTTCAATCGCAAACTTCACCGAGGAAACATTGGCACAACCAGTATCAATAATAACGACTTTTTGATCTTTCATTGTTTTTCCTTGCTAACGTTAGCCTTACAGAACGCCTTTGCTGCTTGGTAACTCGTTACCTTCAACTTTGATTGCTTGGCGAAGAGTACGTTGGTATGCGTCCTACGATGCATGCTCGCGTTGGTGATGAAGTGAAGAAAGGCCAAGTTCTTTTTGCAGATAAAAAGAACCCAGGTGTTGTATTTACTTCTCCAGCAAGCGGTAAAGTTATTGAAGTGAACCGTGGTGCTAAGCGTGTTCTTCAATCAGTAGTGATTGAAGTAGCAGGCAATGAGCAAATCACGTTCAATAGCTATGAAGCTAACCAACTAGTAAGTCTTGACCGTGAAACGGTTAAAACTCAGTTAGTTGAGTCTGGCGCATGGACCGCTTTGCGAACTCGTCCGTTCAGCAAGGTTCCAGCAGTTGATTCTGAAACTCAGGCTATTTTCGTTACTGCTATGGATACTAATCCGCTAGCAGCTGAGCCAGAATTAATCATTAACGAGCAGTCTGATGCTTTCGTTGCTGGTTTAGATCTTCTTTCAACTCTGACTAACGGTAAAGTGTACGTTTGTAAAAAAGGTACTAGCTTACCTCGTTCAGCTCAGTCTAACGTTGAAGAACATGTTTTTGATGGCCCACACCCTGCAGGTCTTGCAGGCACGCATGTGCATTACCTATATCCGGTAAATGCACAAAATGTAGCGTGGAGCATTAACTACCAAGATGTTATCGCATTCGGTAAGCTTTTCCTTACTGGTGAGATTTACTCTGAGCGTGTTGTTTCTCTGGCTGGTCCAGTGGTGAATAACCCACGTCTAGTTCGTACTCAAATTGGTGCTAGCCTTGAAGAGTTGACAGACAGCGAGTTAATGCCAGGCGAAGTTCGTGTGATTTCTGGTTCTGTACTTACGGGTACTGAAGCAACAGGTCCACATGCTTTCCTTGGTCGTTACCATCAGCAAGTTTCTGTTCTACGTGAAGGTCGTGATAAAGAGCTATTCGGCTGGGCTATGCCTGGTAAGAACAAGTTCTCTGTTACTCGTTCATTCCTTGGTCACCTGTTTAAAGGTCAGTTGTTCAACATGACAACGACGACAAACGGTAGTGACCGCTCAATGGTTCCAATTGGTAACTACGAGCGCGTAATGCCTCTAGATATGGAACCTACATTGCTGCTTCGTGATCTATGTGCAGGCGACATTGATAGTGCTCAAGCACTTGGTGCGCTAGAACTAGACGAAGAAGATGTAGCATTGTGTACCTTTGTATGTCCAGGTAAGTACGAGTACGGTCAACTACTTCGTGAATGCCTAGATACGATTGAGAAGGAAGGGTAATTTTCATGGGCCTTAAAAAGTTTCTTGAAGACATCGAGCATCATTTTGAGCCAGGTGGTAAACACGAGAAGTGGTTTGCGCTTTACGAAGCAGCAGCGACAGTGTTTTACACGCCAGGTCTTATCACAAAGAAAAGCTCACACGTTCGTGATAGCGTTGATTTAAAACGTATCATGATCATGGTTTGGTTCGCGGTATTCCCAGCAATGTTCTGGGGTATGTACAACGCGGGTGGCCAAGCTATCGCTGCACTTAACCATATGTACGCAGGCGCTGAACTAGCATCTGTTATCAGTGGTAACTGGCACTACTGGCTAACCGAAATGCTTGGAGCCTCCTTAGGGCCCGATGCAGGTGTTGGCAGCAAGATGCTACTTGGTGCTACATACTTCCTACCTATCTACGCAACGGTATTCATCGTTGGTGGTTTCTGGGAAGTTCTGTTCTGTATGGTGCGTAAGCACGAAGTAAACGAAGGTTTCTTTGTTACTTCTATCTTATTTGCGCTTATCGTTCCGCCAACGCTTCCTCTATGGCAAGCAGCACTAGGTATTACCTTCGGTGTTGTAGTAGCGAAAGAGATCTTCGGTGGTACGGGTCGTAACTTCCTGAACCCTGCACTTGCTGGCCGTGCGTTCCTATTCTTTGCATACCCTGCACAGATTTCAGGTGACGTAGTTTGGACTGCTGCAGATGGTTTCTCTGGTGCAACTGCTCTTAGCCAATGGGCTCAAGGCGGCGGTAGCGCACTAATGAACGTGACATCAGGTGAAGCAATCACTTGGATGGACGCATTCATTGGTAACATCCCAGGTTCTATCGGTGAAGTATCAACTCTAGCACTTATGATTGGTGCAGCGATGATCGTTTACATGCGTATCGCTTCATGGCGCATCATTGCTGGTGTAATGATCGGTATGATTGCTGTGTCTACACTGTTCAACGTGATCGGTTCTGATACTAACGCAATGTTCAGCATGCCTTGGCATTGGCACCTAGTTCTAGGTGGCTTCGCATTCGGTATGTTCTTCATGGCGACTGACCCAGTATCAGCTTCATTTACCAATAAAGGTAAGTGGTGGTACGGCATCCTAATCGGCGCAATGTGTGTAATGATTCGTGTAGTTAACCCTGCATACCCAGAAGGCATGATGCTTGCGATTCTATTCGCAAACCTATTTGCTCCTCTGTTTGACCACGTTGTAATCGAGAAGAACATTAAGCGGAGACTAGCGCGCTATGGCAAGTAATAACGATAGCATTAAAAAGACGCTGTTTGTTGTTATCGCATTGAGCCTAGTGTGCTCAATCATCGTTTCAACAGCTGCAGTTGTTCTTAAACCTAAGCAGCAAGCTAACGCAGTTCTGGATCAGCAAACTAAGATCCTTGAAGTTGCGGGTATTGAGCTTGCAGGTGATATCCCAGCACTCTACGCAGAGAACATCGAACCTCGTCTAGTTGATTTCGCTACTGGCGATTTCGTTGACGGCGACGCTGCTGCATACGACCAACGTAAAGCGGCAAAAGATCCAGCTCAGTCAATCAAGCTTTCAGCTGAAGATGACATCGCTAAGATCATTCGTCGTGCTAACACGGGTACTGTATACCTAGTGAAAGATGGCGCTGAAACTTCTAAAGTTATCATCCCTGTTCACGGTAACGGCCTATGGTCAATGATGTACGCATTCGTTGCGGTAGAAACTGATGGCAACACGGTTTCTGGTATCACTTACTACGAGCAAGGTGAAACTCCTGGACTTGGTGGTGAAGTTGAGAACCCATCTTGGCGCGCTCAATTCGTTGGTAAGAAATTATTCGACGAAAACCACAAACCTGCTATTCAGGTTGTTAAAGGTGGCGCTCCTCAAGGTTCTGAGCACGGTGTAGATGGCCTTTCTGGTGCAACACTAACAAGTGTTGGTGTTCAACATACATTTGACTTCTGGTTAGGTGATATGGGCTTTGGTCCGTTCCTAGCAAAAGTTCGTGACGGAGGTCTGAACTAATGTCTAGTGCAAAAGAAATTAAAAAGAGCATCTTAGCGCCGGTGTTGGACAACAACCCAATCGCGCTACAGGTTCTTGGTGTGTGTTCTGCTCTTGCGGTAACCACTAAACTAGAAACAGCGTTTGTTATGACTATCGCGGTAATGTTCGTTACTGCTCTGTCTAACTTCTTCGTTTCTTTGATCCGTAACCACATTCCGAACAGTGTGCGTATCATCGTTCAGATGGCAATTATCGCATCATTAGTAATCGTGGTAGACCAAGTGCTTAAAGCATACCTATACGATATCTCTAAGCAGCTATCTGTATTCGTTGGCCTAATCATTACTAACTGTATTGTAATGGGCCGTGCTGAAGCATTCGCAATGAAGTCTGCACCAATCCCATCTTTCATCGATGGCCTTGGTAACGGTCTTGGTTACGGTTTCGTATTGATCACTGTTGGTTTCTTCCGTGAGCTTCTTGGCTCTGGCAAACTATTTGATATGGAAGTACTACCTCTAGTGAGCAACGGTGGTTGGTATCAGCCAAACGGCTTGATGCTTCTAGCACCTTCAGCATTCTTCCTAATTGGTTTCTTGATTTGGGCAATTCGTGTGTTCAAACCAGAACAAGTAGAAGCGAAGGGGTAAGGTAGTCATGGAACATTATATTAGTCTGCTAGTTAAATCGATTTTCATCGAAAACATGGCGCTTTCTTTCTTCCTAGGTATGTGTACATTCCTAGCGGTTTCTAAGAAAGTTAAAACTTCTTTTGGTCTTGGTGTTGCGGTAGTTGTAGTAC
>NZ_JBFRVX010000192.1:0-3771 GCF_041475345.1 Vibrio sp. 10N.222.48.A3
GTACCAACGGCCCTTGATGAGGCTGTTCGCGACGGGCGAATTAAACGTGGCCAAACGCTTCTACTTGAAGCGTTTGGCGGCGGCTTCACTTGGGGTTCTGCGTTAGTTAAATTCTAACCCCAAGCGATAATCAACAAACAAGGCACATAACTTATGTGCCTTGTTCAATTTTTTTGCTTTGCTTAAAGGAAAATTACTATGAGCAAATTTGCTATCGTATTCCCAGGCCAAGGCTCTCAAGCTATCGGTATGCTTGCTGACCTAGGCGAACAGTATGATGTTGTTAAAAAGACATTTGCTGAAGCTTCAGAAGCACTTGGTTACGATCTATGGGCATTGGTTCAAGATGGTCCAGTAGAAAATCTAAATGAAACTTTCCGTACTCAACCGGCTCTACTAACAGCGTCTGTTGCAATCTGGCGTGTATGGCAAGAGCTTGGTCTAGAGCAACCTGCAAACCTAGCAGGTCACAGCCTAGGCGAATACTCTGCACTAGTGTGTGCGGGTGTTATCGACTTTAAAGAAGCGATCAAGCTAGTTGAGCTACGTGGTCAACTGATGCAAGAAGCGGTTCCTGCGGGCGTTGGTGCAATGTACGCAATCATCGGTCTAGATGATGAAGCGATTGCTAAAGCGTGTGAAGAAGCGGCACAAGACGAAGTTGTGTCACCAGTTAACTTCAATTCACCTGGTCAAGTTGTTATCGCGGGTAACAAAGCAGCAGTAGAGCGCGCTGGTGCACTATGTAAAGAAGCGGGCGCTAAACGTGCTCTTCCTTTACCAGTATCTGTGCCATCTCACTGTGCCCTTATGAAGCCTGCAGCAGACAAGCTAGCGGTTGCTCTGGAAGCTCTAGAGTTCAACACGCCGGCACTGCCTGTTATCAATAACGTTGATGTTATTGCTGAAACAGACCCGGCAAAAATCAAAAGCGCACTTGTTCGCCAGCTGTACAGCCCCGTTCGTTGGACTGAAGGTGTACAAGCTATGAATGAGCAAGGCGTAGAGAAGCTACTAGAATTAGGCCCAGGTAAAGTTCTTACCGGTCTAACAAAACGAATCGTAAAAACTATGACAGCTGCTGCAGTTAATGACACTGCATCACTAGAAGCTGCTAAGTAAATAAACACTTAATAGAGAAGTTATGATGAATTTAGAAGGCAAAGTTGCACTAGTTACAGGCGCAAGCCGTGGTATCGGTCGTGCAATCGCTGAACTTTTAGTTGAGCGTGGTGCTAAAGTTATCGGTACTGCTACGTCTGAAGGCGGCGCTGCTGCAATCAGTGAGTACCTAGGTGAGAACGGTAAAGGTCTTGCTCTTAATGTAACGGATGTTGACTCAATTGCAGCTACACTGAAAACCATCAACGATGAATTCGGTGCGATTGACATTCTGGTTAACAACGCAGGTATCACTCGTGATAACCTACTTATGCGTATGAAAGACGATGAATGGAATGACATCATCGATACTAACCTAACGCCTATCTTCCGCATGTCTAAAGCTGTATTGCGTGGCATGATGAAGAAGCGTCAAGGACGTATCGTAAACGTTGGTTCTGTAGTCGGTACTATGGGTAACGCTGGTCAAGCTAACTACGCAGCTGCAAAAGCAGGCGTAATTGGTTTTACTAAATCAATGGCTCGTGAAGTTGCGTCTCGTGGTATTACAGTGAACACTGTAGCACCTGGTTTCATCGAAACTGACATGACTAAAGCGCTAAATGATGACCAACGTGCAGTAACTTTGGCGAATGTACCAGCAGGTCGACTAGGTGATCCTCGCGAAATCGCTGAAGCTGTGGTATTTTTGGCGTCACCTGCGGCAGCTTATATCACAGGTGAAACACTTCACGTCAATGGCGGTATGTACATGGTGTAAATTATGTGCAACATTTGTGCATGATTTAAGTCAAGATCATACGTAATTTCGGTTAAAATCGTGAAAATTGTGGTTTGACCAGAAAAGTTGACCTTGCAACTTTCAATAGATTGAATAAACTACGGAAAACATCGCATAAAGCGAACTCTGTAAAGGAAAAGAAAAAATGAGCAACCTCGAAGAACGCGTAAAGAAAATCATTGTTGAACAGCTAGGTGTAGACGAAGCTGAAGTTAAAAACGAAGCTTCTTTCGTTGATGACCTAGGTGCAGATTCTCTAGACACAGTGGAGCTAGTAATGGCTCTAGAAGAAGAATTCGACACTGAGATTCCAGATGACGAAGCTGAGAAAATTACTACTGTTCAAGCTGCTATCGATTACGTAACTAGCGCTCAGTAATAATCTCTCCCAGGCGGTCACCTCGACCGCCTGTGTTTTATCTAACTCATCTATCCTCATCTTAAATCACCTCAATCCCCGGAGTGTAATATCGTGTCCAAGCGTCGTGTAGTTGTCACTGGCATGGGTATGTTGTCGCCGGTAGGCAACACTGTAGAATCTTCTTGGAAAGCCCTGCTAGCTGGTCAAAGTGGTATCGTTAATATCGATCATTTTGATGCAACCAATTTCTCAACTCGTTTTGCAGGTCTAGTTAAAGACTTTAACTGCGAAGAGTATATGACTAAAAAAGATGCTCGTAAGATGGACTTGTTCATCCAGTACGGCGTCGCAGCAGGTATTCAAGCTTTAGATGATTCAGCCCTAACTATTACTGAAGAAAACGCTCCTCGTGTAGGCGTTGCTATCGGTTCTGGTATTGGTGGTCTTGGTTTGATCGAAGCCGGTCACAAGGCTCTAACTGAAAAAGGCCCTCGTAAAATCAGCCCGTTCTTCGTACCGTCGACGATCGTGAATATGATTGCGGGTCACATGTCTATCATGCGTGGCCTACGCGGTCCAAACATCGCGATCTCTACAGCATGTACGACTGGCCTACATAACATTGGCCACGCGGCTCGTATGATTGCATACGGCGATGCTGACGCAATGCTAGCGGGTGGTGCTGAAAAAGCATCGACACCACTAGGTATGGGCGGTTTTGGTGCGGCTAAAGCACTGTCTACTCGTAACGATGAGCCTCAAAAAGCTTCTCGTCCATGGGACAAAGGCCGTGACGGCTTCGTTCTTGGTGACGGTGCAGGCATGATGGTTCTTGAAGAGTATGAACATGCTAAAGCTCGTGGCGCTAAGATTTACTGTGAGCTAGTTGGCTTCGGTATGTCGGGTGACGCTTACCACATGACATCTCCAAGTGAAGATGGTTCTGGTGGCGCACTAGCAATGGAAGCGGCTATGCGTGATGCTGGCATTACTGGTGAACAAATCGGTTATGTTAACGCACACGGTACTTCGACTCCTGCAGGTGACGTAGCGGAAGTGAAGGGCATCAAGCGTGCTCTTGGCGAAGCAGGCAGCAAGCAAGTCTTGGTTTCTTCTACGAAGTCAATGACAGGCCACCTTCTAGGTGCTGCGGGTTCTGCTGAAGCTATCATCACAGCGATGTCTCTAATTGATCAAATTGTTCCACCAACAATCAATTTAGATGATCCTGAAGAAGGCTTAGATATTGACTTAGTACCTCACACCGCGCGTAAAGTTAGCGGCATGGAATATGCTGCATGTAACTCATTCGGTTTCGGTGGTACTAACGGCTGTTTGATCTTCAAAAAGATTTAATCATCTTATATAAGAGTCAAACATCGTAGATAGTCATAATTAGAACTGTTTTTAAACGGCTCGATGCTTTAGCATTGAGCCGTTTCTTTTTATGGGGAAAAACATGTTTTGGGTTGATGGAGAAAGTCAGCAAACTGTCGATATCTTAGAT
>NZ_JBFRVX010000193.1:0-2843 GCF_041475345.1 Vibrio sp. 10N.222.48.A3
CCCTTAAACTCTTTAGTGAGTTTGCAGAAACAAGTGAAGAAAACAGTATAGAAAAAACAGCAGCCAACATAGCTACTGCTGAAATAAGGCGTCTAGAAATCAACATAACTCCAACTGACTAAGTAAGCGCTGTCCGTATTCACTGTTAGCGGTTAAAGAAACAATGCGGTGATCGTCTTGGTAACGAATATCAATATCCAAATCTGCTTCTGGTAGCATTCCATAACCTTTCTCTGGCCATTCAACCAAACAGATAGCATCTGGCGTGAAGTAGTCACGAATCCCCATAAACTCTAATTCTTCAGGATCGGCTAGGCGATAAAGATCAAAATGGTACACCTGCCAATCGGCAAGTTGATAAGGTTCAACTAGAGTATACGTTGGGCTCTTTACATTTCCTTGATGGCCAAGTGCTTTTACAAAACCACGACTGAAGGTCGTTTTACCTGCGCCAAGATCACCATGCAGATAAATAGTTGTCTGCTGTGAGCAAAGATTAGAAAGCTCCGTTCCTAATTGAATCGTTGCTTGTTCATCTTTCAAAGTAAATTGTTTCGTGCTCATGAATACGTTCTCTAAAAATCGATCGTTGACTATATAAAAATCAAAAGAACAAGAATAGTAAACCGTGATGCTTTTGGGAGACAAGCACTCAAGTGTAAGTTCTATGAAAAATACTGATCAAAACACGTCTGTTCTGGTCAATACCACTAAGATCCGTTAAGATCCGCCCCCATTTTTGCCGAACCTAATTTTAATTAGCCTTATCTCTAATTGTAAAACAGAGAAAATAAGAATTAAGAATTAAGCCATGAATCTAGACCATCTTGCTGAAAAAATTAAAATCTGGGGAAAAGAACTAGGCTTTCAAAAAGTTGGCATCTGCGATGTTGATTTAAGTGAACATGAAGCCCCTCTTCAAGCATGGCTAGATGCTGGCAACCACGGCGAAATGGATTGGATGGCTCGACATGGGATGATGCGTGCTCGTCCCAATGAACTTCACCCAGGCACCATTCGAGTGATCAGCGCCCGAATGAACTATCTACCACCAGAAGCTCAGTTTGCCTCTAACCTAAGCGATACCACTCAAGGTTATATCAGCCGTTATTCTTTAGGCCGCGATTATCACAAATTGTTCCGCAACCAGTTGAAAAAGCTGGGACAAAGAATCGAAAAGGAAGTCGAAGGTTTAGACTCACGTCCTTTCGTGGATTCAGCGCCCATTTTGGAACGACCGCTCGCTCAAAAAGCAGGGTTGGGCTGGACAGGTAAACACTCATTAATTCTTGATAAAGACGCTGGCTCTTGGTTCTTCCTAGGAGAATTGTTAGTTAACATTCCTCTTCCAACAGATGAACCCAGTGTCGATGAGTGCGGCAAATGCACCGCATGTATCACCTCTTGTCCAACGGGCGCCATTATTGCTGATGGCGTAGTGGATGCTCGAAAATGTATCTCGTACTTAACCATTGAATATGATGGTGTGATCCCGGAAGAGTTTAGAGACGCAATTGGTAATCGTATTTACGGTTGCGATGACTGTCAGTTAGTTTGCCCGTGGAACCGCCATGCCGAACTCACTGAGCAAACTGACTTCCACCGCAGAGAAGACTTCCGAGAGGCAAACCTTGTTTCACTTTCAAGTTGGGATGAAGCTACCTTCCTAAAGAAGATGGAAGGCTCAGCGATAAGACGTATTGGACACACCCAATGGTTACGCAATATCTTTGTTGCTATGGGCAATGCGCCATTTCAACAACGCATTGTTGAAACACTGGAATCTCATCGAGGCAACAACGAAATGCTGGATGTACATATTGAGTGGGCTTTAAATAAACAACTACAACAGTTACCCAATGCTAGCAGCATGCAAGAAGATAGCTCTACGCAGAAAAATAGTTGTGTGCAAAAAGATAGCAGCAAAATCCTCACCAAAAAGCACAGGCTAATACGCATCGTTGAGAAAGGGCTACCAAGAGACGCCTAACCCCTTAGGCATCAACGATTGGCAGGCCAATCCACACCAACAACCCACCATACAACACAACTCGTTGCACATAATTTTCGAACAATGTTTGACCTTGTTCTCAATTCTAACAATGTGGAAAAAATTCAGAACTCTCGTAAACTTCCGACACCCACGTAAAGTTAAACACAGTACCGATAAATGATTAAGATCAAAAAACAACAAGTTAACGATCTTTTATCAAATTCAAGGCAAGTATTCAACCTGATAAAAAACAATGAGTTACGATCGCCGCAATTCAGCTAATATACTGAAAACAAGAAAGATCTTTTAGAGAAATGTAAAGAATTGGGTCTGAAATAACTTTATCAACCAAGTTATCCACACTTGATACTTTGTGGATAAGTCTGTTTATAGATGTGAAAAACCTCAGGTATCTACTTCAGAGACCTGATGTTTACTAGCATTCTTGTTGCTAACAAAAATTTAAGACAAAAAAATATCCACCATAATGGAGGATTATTTGCTTTTTGGGGGGATTATGCTTCGCAGCATTAAAGAAAGAGCGTGACCGGTAAGGTCGTCTTTAAACACTGTGGTTTAAAGAGTTTTGTTTACCATGAAAAGTAAACTGGAGCGATACATCGGGTTCGAACCGATGACCTCAACCTTGGCAAGGTTGCGCTCTACCAACTGAGCTAGTATCGCATAAGCTAACCGTTCATCTTTTCTGCTACAAAGCATCAAATCAACGTTCAACTGTAATGTGGTTGCGGGAGCCGGATTTGAACCGACGACCTTCGGGTTATGAGCCCGACGAGCTACCAAACTGCTCCATCCCGCGTCCGGATGCATTGTTTAAGACAATGAGACT
>NZ_JBFRVX010000194.1:0-9396 GCF_041475345.1 Vibrio sp. 10N.222.48.A3
CTTCATGCATGATATTTTTAATATCGATCGTAGCGACCGAGATCCAGAGCCAGTGAAACTTGCATTTGCTGATTTCAAACGACTGTTAGAACGTTTCCCTGCAAGCCCATACGCTGAAGATGCACAAAAACGCATGTTCGCACTGAAAAACCGCCTAGCGGAGTATGACTTAGCAACCGCTGATTTCTACCTGCGTCGTGAAGCTTGGATTGCAGCTATAAACAGAACACAAGAGTTACAGAAGACTTACCCTGACACCATTGCTGCACGTAAGTCTTTAGACATTCAATTAGAAGCTTATGAACAACTAGGCTTAGAAGACGCAGTGTTACGAACAGAAAAGTTAATCGAGCTCAATCCACTGCCTTAGTCAGCGAATCACACTCGTCGTTAACTAAAACAATCACTTCAAAATCGCGCTAATTTGTTAGCGCGATTTTTTTTGAACTTCGTCTGGTAAACTTGATGAATGGCAACATAAGCAGTATCTTCAATAGATAACTTTTAACAAAACATCAACATGGAGTGTGGATGTGAGCAGGATGTTATTATTTATCTGGATCGGGTTATTTAGCCAACTTTCCAACGCATTAGAACTGTCCCCATTGAGCAATCAACCTTACATGGGAGACTTAGATGTACTCAAAACAAAAGGAACAGTGAGAGTATTGGTTTCGGCTGATCTGGGCTTTTACTACATAGAAGATGGCAAGCCAAAAGGTATTGTGGCAGAAATGCTCTACCACTTTGAGAAAAGTCTTCGTAAGAAGCACCCCTATCTCAACGTTCAAATCATCCCCGTGCAACGAGATGATCTACTCCCCTCGTTAGAATCTGGTTACGGTGATGTCGCTGTCGCCAACCTAACGATCACCGACAAGCGGTTAAGTGTCATCGATTTTTCCGATCCAATGATCAAAGATGGGAAAGAACTGATTATCACCGGAAAAAATTCTGCCCCTATCACCGAAATCAAGCAATTGAGTGGTCAAGAGGTCTGGATCCGAGCTAGCTCAAGTTACTTCGAGAGTGTTCAAAGAGTCAACAAAGAGCTTAACGCACTAGGTTTACCACCACTGCATGTCCACTTTATCGAAGAATCATTGCAAGACTACGAGCTGATAGAACTAGTTAATCAGGGTTATATACAAGGTACAGTTCTAGATAGCCACAAAGCTAAGCTCTGGCTCGATGTTATGGAAAACATTCAGGTACACACTGAGTTGCCGCTGCGTGAAAATGGTCAAATTGCTTGGGCACTGAGAAAAGACAGCCCTCAGCTAAAGAAAGAGATCAACAAATACGTAAAGACCGCACGAACAGGAACTCTACTTGGGAACGTTATCTATAATAAATACATCGACAACACTCGTTGGTTAGGGCGAGCACTCAACCCAAATAAAGTAGACCGAGTGGCAAAACTGGCAGATGTCTTTGAAAAATATTCGAATGAATACGAATTCGACCCTTTGATGATGTCAGCTCAAGGTTTCCAAGAGTCTGGACTTGATCAAAGCAGGGTTTCTCACCGAGGCGCCATCGGTGTAATGCAGGTGTTGCCAAGTACCGCCAAAGACAAAAACGTCAATATAAAAAACATACATAAGGTGGATAACAACATCCATGCTGGTGTGAAATATATGCGCTTTATCAAAGACCGATATTTTGACGATCCAGCGATATCGCCTGACAATCAAATCTACTTCACTTTAGCTTCTTACAATGCCGGCCCCGCTAAGATAAGAAAGATGCGGAACATTGCTAAAAAAAAGGGTTATAACCCAAATATCTGGTTTAAAAACGTGGAAATCATCACTCGTAAGTACGTGAGTAAAGAACCCGTAACCTATGTCGCCAACATCAATCGTTACTTCGTCATTTACAAACAATTGCAAGCAATCAATGCCATCCGAGAGGACGGTACAGCGAGATTACTGAACACTAACGATTAACTTCGCCCTTAACATCAGAGCTTGAGGAACAAAGGTGTTAGATAAGGTTAAAAACATAAAAGCCGCATAAGAAAACTTATGCGGCTTTTGTTTATCTAATTCTGAAGAAGCTTACGCAGAGAGCTACATCATGATACCTATATCACAAAACACTATTGAGTAAATTTCAATCAAGCACTTTCTATAGGCTGTAGTCCGCCCCTAAAAACTGGTTTAATTTTTAGCGAAGCCTTGCCTCCAACTTATCGTTTTTCATAGGGATAACAAGTATTTTTCGACAAAAAGATATCAAGACTTGCGTGAGATCACATTTGATTTTAATGCTTATCCCACCCAACCAAAACAAGATCTAAATCACATTCTTTATTCCTAAAAGTCGTAATCTGAAGTTAACCCATGAGGGATACAACAGAGGAAAACTTCTATGAAAATGAACATCACTGGTAAAAATATCGACATTACCTCTGCAATCCGTGATCACATAGAAAGCAAATTTAAGAAGCTGGATAAATGGCAAGTAGACATCATTGGCTGCCAAGCGAGCTTTAGCGAAGAACCAAATAAAAAGAAAAAATTTGAAGCCGTTCTAACGGTACCAAAAGGCCAACTTGTTGCTTCATCAATTCATGACGACCTCTACGTAGCTATTAACGAAGTAGAACAAAAACTAGAGCGTCAACTCAACAAGCTGCGCCATAAACCAGAAGCGCGCCGCGCTGAAAAGCCTGAAATCGAAGAGCTAGAAGCTGAAGTAGAATAAGGAAATATGACAGATTAAAAAATAGCGCCTCAGGGCGCTATTTTTTTGCTTGACGCTCGTAGCTCGCTTGCTTATTGTGTTTAAACATTCATAAAACAATCACTTTTTATGCACTCTCACTCTTTGTTTATTTTTGACTTCTTTTTTCTTCCGTAAATCGGAGGCTAAGTCGTTTTAGAAAAACAAGTCAAAAACGAACAAGAAGCCTCCCACACTAGGGGGGCTTTTTTATAAGGACACATTTATGACTGACCGAACAATTTCACTAGATGATATCCGCCTTCGTCTCAATGATTTAGACGACGAACTCCTAAAATTACTTTCAGAGCGTCGTAAGCTGAGTATCGAAGTCGCTAAAAGCAAGGTAGAAACGTCAAAACCCGTTCGTGATGCAGTACGAGAGCAACAACTACTAGTCAAATTGATCAACAACGGTAAAGATAAATACGAGCTTGATGCGCAGTACATTACTAAGTTGTTTCATACCATCATTGAAGATTCGGTTCTGCTGCAACAGTCATACCTGCAAAACCTTGCGAATCCACAAAGCCGTAAACCACTAGCTCGCGTTGCATTCTTAGGTTCTAAGGGATCGTATTCTCACCTTGCGAGCCGTGAATACTTCAGCCGCAAGAATATGGAATTGATTGAGCTGAACTGTAATCACTTCAAAGAAGTCGCATCGACTGTAGAATCGGGCCATGCCGACTACGGTGTACTGCCGATTGAAAATACCAGTTCAGGGTCAATTAACGAAGTCTACGATCTGCTACAACACACAACGCTTTACATCGTTGGTGAACTTTCTCAACCGATTGAACACTGCCTTGTCGCGAAAAATGATATTCGTTTAGAAGACATTAAAACGCTCTATTCGCACCCACAACCTCATCAACAATGCAGTGAGTTTTTAAGCCGCCTTAAAGATGTCAGCCTTGAATCTTGTGCAAGCACAGCTGATGCTATGAAAAAGGTAAAAGATCTAGACGGTGATGATGTGGCAGCGATTGGTAATGCATCGAGCGGCAAGCTTTATGGACTTCAACCAATCCAAGGCAACATTGCAAATCAAACTGAGAACCACACTCGTTTCATCGTGGTCGCTCGTAAGCCTGTTGAAGTATCGACTCAGATCCCAGCTAAGACGACACTCATCATGTCGACTTCTCAAGAAGCCGGTTCTTTGGTTGAAACACTGCTGATTCTGCAACGCTTAGGTATTAACATGACCAAGCTGGAATCTCGTCCTATCATGGGTAACCCTTGGGAAGAGATGTTCTATGTGGATTTAGAAGCACACTTAGATTCAGATAATATGCAGCAAGCGATAACGGAACTAACAGCCATAACTCGTCACCTAAAAGTGTTAGGTTGTTACCCAAGTGAGAACATTAAGGCTACTCAAGTTAAGTTGTCTTAACTTTTTATTATCTGTTCCCCCATTTTAACTGCTATAAGCTTTTCACTAATACAAGCATTTGGCCTACTGCAGGCCAAATGCTAAAAGAAAGTAACTAATGGAATAAAACTCGAACTAAGGAATACGCAAAGTCTGTATACTTAAAAAGGAATTGGTTGTGTTACTGATTCTCACTCCTATCCACTTCAATCACCCCCACCGTACTTAAACACTCATTACTGATAATTTAATCATTAAATACAAAAACTTAAAACCCAAACAAAACTCTTCAAACACAATATAATCGATGGCAAGAACTCTCGAAATAACATAAACTTGCGCGCTAAAATTTATAAACCATGTTGTGAATAACCATGAAGCTAAGTACTAAAATATTACTTGTGATTGCCCCCGTAATACTGTTCAGTACAGCGGCTTCTAGCTATATCATCTATTCCACGCAAAAAAACAGCTTTATCAAACGTGAAGACAATGCACTGCAATTAAGCATGGAAAAATTAGCAGGCTATTTTCAACAGTCTCGTTCTTTCCTCAACAATTACTCCTACACCCTCACCAATAGTGACCTGGTTAAGCGTTATTTTATGGTTGATGAAAATGTCGACCACCAACGTGAACTGACTGATAACCTAAACGAAACGATTAAGTTACTGCAAGATGGTAACGACAGTTTTACAAGGGTCGCGTTGCTTGATAGCGATCGAGCTCTTAAATATTACGCTGACAATACCAATGATCCTTTCGCAAAAATGGATCCCAAGATATTAGAGTTCATTGAGCATCAATATCAAAAAACGTTAGCAACTTCGAGTACGGACTACATACAGAATTCCCAAGGTGAAGGGGTATTAGTTCATTATGATGTTATTGATAAAAAAACAGTTTCGACACCAATAAACGATCCACCCAACAATGTGTTTTTTGTGGTTGTATCTGTCTCTCTTGATAAGTTTAATTCACTACGAAAACAGATAGAGTTCGACTATCAAACTAGTTTGTTTTTTACCCCTACGTTAGTGACACAGGGGCGTGAGTTAACACAATCTATAAAGCTAGCACCTGGCCTCTACGCCACGCTCGATCCTGCACCATTCTTATTAGACAACAAACTCAAATCTATCTGGAATGAACTGAGCCTATCCTTTGCCCTATCTGCATTTGTCAGTGTTACCTTACTGCTGATCCTGCTATCTCGCTGGGTGATAAACCCGATCACCCGTTTAGATAGGCAGCTTCAAGAGGTTGAGAAAAAACAGAGAAAAAACATTGAGCGCCTAGGAACAAATGATGAGTTGGGGCGCTTATCCCAACGCTTTTATGATATGTACCAAGAGTTGGATGACACGTACCAACAGACTAAGTTGTTGGCAGAAAATGATCAGTTGACCCAAATAGCCAATAGGCACCAGTTTCAAACCTTCGTGCAGCAGTCGTTGTCAAAACCTAGTTCGAACACCGAAACCTGGGTTCTCTACTTTGATTTAGATAACTTCAAATTTGTGAACGACAAATACGGGCATCAGATCGGCGACTCGATTCTCGTCAGTTTTGCTCAGCGTATCTCCAATATTTGTAACCACTACAAAACAGAATTAAATGCCCACTGTCTGCCAGCCCGACTTTCTGGGGACGAGTTCGTTGTATACATTAATGCTCCAAATCACCAAGAAAATATCGCACATCGATTTTCGAATGATTTACTCACCCCACTACAAAAGGGGTTTGTCACCGAGTCAGGTAATTTCCCGATTACGGTCAGTATTGGTATTGCGACCCACCCTAATGATGGCGATACAATCGAGAAGCTTCTTTCGAATGCTGATACCGCGATGTATCAAGCCAAACGTGCAGGTAAAAACCAATTCGCAGATTACTCGTTAGACTTAGATAAAACCATTCAGCGTCAAGCCAGTATTGAGAGCGCCCTCAGAGAAAATAATTTTGATGAAGAGTTTAAGCTCGTTTACATGCCTTATATGGACTCAACAGGAAGTTATATTATTGGTGTAGAAGTGCTATTACGTTGGCACTCAAAACACCTTGGTTTAGTGCCACCCGATGAATTCATTCCTATCGCCGAACAAACCGGATTATTTGAAATAATTGATCGCTGGGTTATCCAGAATGCATTTGCTTCATTCCATCAACTTCAAGCTCAATTCGATCACTCTATTCAGCTATCGATTAACTTATCTTCAGCCGGGATTAAAACCACTCACCTTGCTGATTTCATCAAAGAGCATGCGAAAATCAATCAGATTCCGCCCAATTTGATCGATTTTGAAATCACAGAAACCTTTTACTCAAACTCTCAGGGGTTCCCATTACTTAACCAGTTATCATACATGGGCTATAGATTAGCAATCGACGACTTTGGTTCTGGTTACACCTCGATCACTCAACTGGTTCAATATCCAACTCAGAAGATTAAATTGGATAAAACCTTTTTGGACACCTTGATTGAGACAGATAACCAGAACATAGTGAAACCCATTATCGGGCTATGCCATGCTCAAGGGAAAAAGGTCACAGCCGAAGGAATTGAAACTCAATGCATGCATCAGTGGTTACAAGATGCGCAGTGCGATATGCTACAAGGCTATTATTTTGGTAAGCCAATGCCATTAGAAGAGCTGACGGAATGGTACCGACAGCATCAACTCAATTTTATCGATAATAAAAAGAATCAACCACATGAAATCTGTAATCATCGCATCGCTGAATCCAGCTAAAATTAGCGCCGTTAAAAGTGCATTCTTATCGGCTTTTCCTGATACTGAATTTGATTTCAAAGGCATCAGTGTCCCTAGTGGCGTCGCCGATCAACCCATGAGCAACGACGAAACCTATCAAGGTGCGGTAAATCGTGTTTACAACACGATCCAAGCTCAGCCTAATGCAGATTTTTATGTGGGATTAGAAGCTGGAATAGAAAAAAACGTTACCTTTGCATGGATGGTGATCGAAGCAAATGGCCTACGTGGAGAATCGCGTTCAGCAAGTTTGATGTTGCCACCTGCAGTACTTGAAAAGTTAGAACATGCGAACGAGCTAGGGGATGTGATGGATGAAGTGTTTGGCACCGATAATATCAAACAAAAAGGCGGTGCGATTGGCCTACTAACGCATAACCAACTAACACGCAGCTCTGTCTATCATCAGGCTTTAATTTTAGCGCTGATCCCATTTGTGAATCCAGAGCACTTTCCTATCTAGATCTTCGCTAAACTTCGAAAGCCTCAGAGAACAATCACCAGAATTAAAAAACGCTAACATTCAGTTAGCGTTTTTATCGAATTAATAGACACACTACTCAGAGGTTGCTTGACTCAGTTATTGTTTGAGCAAAAGGTCGGCGATCACGGCTTTCTCTTGTTCAGATTTGGCCTTTAGCTCATTTGAGCCTCTGGTTATCGTCGCGACGCCTACTCCCAGCATTTGGCTAACCTGTCGTTGAGACATCTCACCTTTCATCAACTCACAAAAGATGTTAATTCGAGCAACTAAAGCATCTCGCTCGTCTGGTGTCATCATCATGGTCAACAATAGTTCATGCTGATCTTTTTCGACAGCCGTCTTTACCAAGTCCATCAGTTGTTGCCAATTCTCATATTCAGGTTGTGATGCCATATCTCTACACTTACTTTTAAATTCTGACTTTAAAGAGTCGCTTAACGATTGAAAGCGTCGAACACTTTATACCGAAACACTTGATGTGATCCAATGTAAAAAGGCAGTAAGTGGAAATGGTTCGCACTCACTGCCTTTAATATTACTCAGCTTGGAGAAAAATACAGAAAGCTTAGTATTTCGTTTTTGCCTCGTGAGGTGCTAAAAACGTCCCTTTCTCACCCAGGATATCTCGATAGTAAGTCTCAAACATCAAGATATTCTGAACGTAACCACGAGTCTCTTTGAATGGGATCATCTCGATAAAAGCAAATGCATCGAGCTTTTCATCGCTGCGAGATCGCCACTGTTTCACACGACTAGGGCCAGCATTATACGCGGCAAATGCGAAGATGCGGTTATCATCATATTGAGCGAGTAGGCCATCTAAATAATGACTACCTATCTCAATATTCTTACCTACATCATAAAGATCATCGCTGCCCTGGTACTTAATCTTATGTTTGTTAGCCGTGTATTGCGCCGTCTTTGGCATAATTTGCATGATGCCACGCGCGCCAACTGGAGAGCGAGCCTCTGAATCCATCGCACTCTCTTGTCTTGCTAAAGACATCAAAGTAATTGGATCGAGATCGTGCTTCTCGGCATAGAAATTAAACCACCACTTATGAGCGACAGGGAAACGTAACGCAATGTTATCCCACATCTTCGCAGAAATACTCGCCGTTACCGTAAAGTGATTCCATCGCTGTGTCGCAGCATGAGCAGCAAGCATCGCTTTTTGCTCTTTATCTGCATGACTTAATAACCAGCGCCACTCACTCTTTGCAGCCGCTATTTTATCTCGCTCAATCAGCTCACCTATGCGAACCAAAGAAGTGTCGAATGGTTTCACCATTTCTGCACTGTATTTAAGGGTCGACGTTGGATAGCTAACAGGCTTATTTAATTGCTTAGCGGCAGCCACACTATAGAAATTACGCTGACCCAAAATGTCTGACAATCGCTTATTACCTTCAGCAGTATCGCCTAGCGCAATCTCAGCTCTACCCTGCCAATACTGCCAGCGAAGCGAAGCTTGATGTTTACCATCTAAGCGCGCAATCCACTCTTTCAAACCCGTCCAATCGGCATGTTGAATAGCTAAGCGAGCACGTCTTTCCAGCAAAACTTGCTTTGATGAACTCGCGAGCATTTTGTCTCGCCACGCCATCAACTCTTCAGAGTCGGTATTGATCAAGCGGAACGCTAGGTAATCCGCGAGCTCTTGGGATTTTTCTTTCGAAAATTTTTGAGCTTTCACAACATCATCAAAAACCTCTTGAGCGCTGCTTGCGGATTTCCTTACTAGCTTCTCGAAACCAAATTCGGTTTGTGCTTGGTAGAATTCATTCGCTGGGTGCTTCTTAGCAAACGCGAGTACATCTTCAGGCTTGTTGTACAACGCCTTCATCTGCTTCGCTTGAGTAATTGACTCATCATGATCTAATTGCTTAACCAAGTAGCTCATTAACTTACCGTTTCGACTCTCGAACGCTAAAAGCATTCTGTCCAGAATCAGCTGATCCGTTCTTAAGCCCGCTTCATCCCAACTTTCGAAAAGTGAATCACAGTTATCATCAACACCACGGCCA
>NZ_JBFRVX010000195.1:0-5260 GCF_041475345.1 Vibrio sp. 10N.222.48.A3
AGTCAATGAAGACCTCCAAACCCAACTTAGCCAAGATAATCTTTTTTGATTTGATCTCCGTGGGCAAAGTCCCATTGGGGCTTCTTATCTGCATCTTTGCGAGTGCGATGGGGGTCGTTCTTACGACACATGTATCACGTCAGGCGATTACGCAAAAAGACATGGCATTGGTGGAGCGGGAACAACTTGATGATGAGTGGCGAAATTTAATGCTTGAAGAGACGGCGCTAGCAGAACACAGCCGCGTTCAAGCATCGGCAAAAAGAGAGCTAGACATGAAACGTCCAGACTCCGACAAAGAAGTTGTGATCACACTGAAATGACCGGTAAAAAGGAAAAAACACCCGCAAAAACCGTTAATGAATCAACGAAAGAGCGAGTGAAGAGCGAAAAGGATTCGGATCCAATTCTTATTAAATGGCGTTTCAACGTTGTTATTGCTTTCGTGTTTCTAGCCTTTGCTGCACTCGTTGGCCGTGTGGCTTACATCCAAATCATTGAACCCGATAACTTAATTCGTCAGGGCGATCTTCGCTCAGTGCGTGTTAAGGCTATTCCTTCTGCTCGCGGTATTATCTCTGACCGCAATGGCGAGCCGCTTGCTGTGAGTGTTCCCGTTGAGGCTGTATGGGCCGACCCAAAAACGATTTTCGATAAAAATGGTATGGCCCAGATTGATCGTTGGTATGCGTTAGCCGATGTACTTGGCCTACAGCGACAATCGATGATCGATAAGATCTCTAGCAATAAATCCCGTCGATTTATTTATCTACAAAGACAAGTTAGCCCTGCGATGGCTAAGTATATCCGTGAACTTAAGCTGGTGGGTGTGGGCCTAAAAGCGGAATCTCGACGTTACTACCCTGCTGGTGAAGTCAGTGCACACCTTATCGGTGTGACCGGAATTGATGGACACGGCCTGGAAGGGGTTGAACGCAGTTACGATAAATGGCTTACGGGCGAAGCAGGCAAGCGAACGATTCGTAAAGACCGCTACGGACGCGTTGTCGAAAACATTGCGTTAGAAGAACGCGAAGAAGGCAAACCACTAGAACTCACCATCGATCAACGATTGCAGGCGATAGCCTATCGAGCGATTAAGCAAGCGGTGGCCGATCATAAAGCGACCTCAGGCTCTGCAGTATTACTCGATGTGAAAACGGGCGCTGTGTTAGCCATGGTCAATGCACCGTCTTACAACCCGAACAACCGCTCTGATTTACAAAGCTTTAAAATGCGAAACCGCGTGCTGACCGATGCTATGGAGCCCGGCTCAACAGTGAAACCTTTTGTGGTGCTCGCCGCATTAGAAAATGGTACAGCTGATGCGAAATCTATTATTGATACGGGTAATGGCATCATGCAAATTGGAGGTAGCCGAGTACGTGATACCTCTAAAGTGGGCAAGGCTGATTTAGCCTTGATCCTTAAAAAATCAAGTAACATCGGCGTTGCGAAATTAGCGCTTGATATGCCGCTTGAAGCGTTACTTGGTATGTACAGTTCGGTTGGTTTAGGCGAAATGTCTGGGCTAAATCTCGTGGGTGAAACGAGTGGTATTTTTCCTAACCGTCGCCGTTGGTCCAAGTTCGAAATCGCGACGCTATCCTTTGGTTATGGCTTATCTGTGACCCCGCTTCAGTTGGCTCATGCTTACGCAACGTTAGCCAACAAAGGCATGTATGAACCGATTCATATCATTAAAAGCAACGACCAAGACTTCTCAAAGCAGATCATCAAACGTGAAAATGCAGAGATGGTATTGCAAATGTTAGAAGGCGTGACTCAAAAGGGCGGAACTGCAACCAGAGCCGCTGTTCCGGGTTATCGAGTTGCGGCAAAAACGGGTACATCTCGTAAAGCCGCTGCGGGTGGCTATAGTGATGAGTATATTGCTATAACGTCGGGTTTTGCTCCAGTCAGCGATCCAAGAGTAGCTCTGGTTGTCGTAGTCAATGAGCCGCAAGGTGACCTTTACTATGGTGGTTCAGTTGCTGCCCCCGTTTTTTCTGAAATCATGAAGGGTGCACTGCAAATACTCAATGTCCCTGCTGATGAAAACAAGTTTCAAGAATAGAGCCAATCAGGATTCAATATGAGTAATAGCCTCACGCTGTCATCTTTACTTTCTCCTTGGGGGGACTTTAGTTCACTTGAGCTAGATGCGATTGCTGTTGAGCAATTGGAGTTGGATAGCCGTGCAATCAAGGAAGGCGATATTTTTGTTGCCATTGTTGGACATGCCATTGATGGTCGTCGCTTTATCGACAAAGCCGTCGCTCAAGGTGCGAAAGCTGTCGTTGCACAAGCGAGTGATGACAAAGCTCATGGTTTGGTTGAGTGGTTAAATGCTGTTCCTGTTGTTTATGTATCTGAGCTAAATTCAATTCTCTCTGAACTGGCTGGCCGAGTTTATTCTTCTCAAGCGACTAAGTTGATTGGTGTGACCGGCACCAATGGCAAAACCACCATCACCCAATTGATTGCTCAGTGGCTTGATTTGGTCGGCCAGCGTTCGGCGGTAATGGGCACCACGGGTAATGGCTTCTTAGATAACCTAAAAACAGCGGCTAATACCACAGGCAGCGCGATTGAAATACAACGCACACTGAGCGAGTTGGCTGAGGAAAGTGCAGTTTATACCGCGATGGAAATCTCTTCTCATGGTTTGGTTCAAGGCCGAGTAAAAGCGTTGAATTTTGAGGTTGGTGTGTTCACTAACCTGAGTCGTGATCACCTTGATTACCACGGCACGATGGAAGAGTACGCACTGGCTAAAAAAAGACTGTTTACTCAACACAAATGCAAACATGCAGTGATCAATGTGGATGATGAAGTCGGCAAAGCGTGGATGGCAGATTTGTCCAATGCAATAGCTGTTTCATTGCTTCCGTTGTCTGATTACCAACAGTCGGTGTGGGCATCTGATGTCGCCTATGCAGAAACTGGGATTAAGCTCTCTTTCGATGGTAGCTGGGGGCAAGGTGATCTTTCGGTTCCATTGATTGGTCAGTTCAACGCATCAAACGTACTGGTTGCTTTCGCGACTTTGCTTTCATTGGGCATCGACAAGCAAACCTTGGTCGACACCGCGTCTCAGCTTCAACCTGTTATTGGTCGTATGGAACTGTTTCAAGTTCCGAGCAAAGCAAAAGTCGTTGTCGATTACGCGCACACGCCAGATGCTCTAGAAAAAGCATTGGCAGCATTGCGTGTACACTGCTCTGGAAAGTTGTGGGCTATCTTCGGTTGTGGTGGCGATCGCGACACAGGTAAGCGCCCAATGATGGCGGTAACGGCAGAGCAGTTCGCCGACAAAATTATTATTTCAGATGACAACCCTCGCAGCGAAGATCCTGCACTGATTGTTAAAGACATGCTAGCTGGCTTAAGCGAACCAGAATCTGCATTCGTCGAGCACGATCGCTATCAAGCGGTTAAGTTTGCCCTAGAACAGGCAGGCAGTAATGACATTATTCTTTTGGCTGGTAAAGGCCATGAGGATTACCAAGTATTGAAAGACGAAACGATCCATTACTCAGATCGAGAGTCCGCGCTACAACTTTTAGGTATTTCATAATGATTGATGTATCACTCGAGCAGATTTGTTCAGCGATGAGCGGTCAGCTGATTGAGGCTGGCAAGTCGAGCAATAGTGTTATTAATGCGGTTTCTACTGACACTCGAACCGTTGAAGAGGGTGCACTGTTTGTTGCTCTTGTTGGCGAGCGTTTTGATGCGCATGACTTTTGTCATCAAGCGGTAGAAGCTAATGCGAGCGCGTTGTTAGTCGAACGAAAACTTGACCTAAATATTACTCAGGTGGTTGTTGAAGACACTAAACTTGCTTTAGGTCAGCTAAGTGCTTGGATCCACAAACAGTGTGACGTGCCAACCATGGCGATTACAGGAAGTTGTGGTAAAACGACGGTTAAAGAGATGGTGGCAAGCATTCTGCAGCAACGTGGCAAGGTGTTGTTTACCGCAGGTAACTTCAATAATGATATTGGAGTGCCATTAACCTTGCTGCGCAGTGAAGCAAATGACGACTATGCCGTGATAGAACTGGGCGCGAACCACATTGGTGAAATTGCCTATACTACGCAGCTTGTGAAACCACAGGTGGCGTTAGTTAATAACGTAGCTGCAGCGCACTTAGAAGGCTTTGGGTCTATCAATGGTGTGAAACAAGCGAAAGGTGAAATCTTTCAGGGGCTTGCTGCCGGTGATACTGCTATTGTTAATCTAGAGAGCAACGGTGGTGACTTTTGGAATGACGTGCTTGCAGATAAAAGCGTGCTAACATTTTCAGAAAGCGACAGCAAGGCGGATTATTTTGCCAAGAATATTCGCATCAATGAGCAAGGTGAAGCGTGCTTTGATATGCAGACACCTCAAGGGTCCATATTTGTTGAGCTTGGTATCATCGGTCAACATAACGTAGCGAATGCATTAGCAGCTGCAGCGTTGAGTATCCAATTTGGAGCCTCGCTTGATGAGGTGAAAAATGGTTTAGCGAATCTGATCTCTGTCAAAGGGCGAGTTGAGGTTCAACAATTAAGTCAGAATATCAAACTCATAGATGACAGTTACAACGCCAGCGTGCCAGCAATGAAGGCGGCAGCGAAGCTACTCTCGAGCTTCAAAGGTCAACGTTGGTTAATTTTAGGTAATATGGCTGAATTAGGCGATGAAAGCCTTGCACTTCACCGTCAAGTCGGTGAATATGCTGCCCCATTCGCTTTTGAGCATGTACTTACTTACGGTGATGATACCAAGGTGATTAGTGAGGTCTGTAATGGTACCCACTTTACAACGCATCAAGCGATGATCGCGCACATAGAGCAGCACCTAAGCTTGCCAGAAAGCGTGTCACATACCTTATTGGTAAAAGGCGCGAATAGTGCAGGAATGAGTAAAATAGCCGCTGCTTTAAAGGAGAACTTTTCATGATAATTTGGCTTGCAGAGCTACTACAGCCACACTTTTCTTTTTTCCGTTTGTTCGAATACTTATCGTTTCGTGCAATCGCGAGTATTTTGACGGCGTTATGTCTGTCACTGTGGATGGGACCTCGTTTAATTGAGCGTCTGCAAATGCTACAAATTGGCCAAGTTGTTCGTAATGACGGCCCTGAATCTCATTTCAGCAAACGTGGCACGCCAACCATGGGCGGTGTGATGATCCTTGCTGCGATCATTATTACGGTATTGATGTGGGCTGATCTCTCGAATCCTTATGTTTGGGCTGTATTAGTTGT
>NZ_JBFRVX010000196.1:0-14580 GCF_041475345.1 Vibrio sp. 10N.222.48.A3
AAAGATTTTGAATACCTTTAATTCATTATCTAAATCAACATTTAAACCAATAAGCTAAAACAATCATTCGTCCTTCCAATAACTTGAACTGGGAGTGACACAAAAATAGGACACTATTATGAACACGACATCACCTATCCAAGCGGTTATCTTTGACTGGGCAGGCACTATCGTTGATTTTGGATCATTTGCTCCAACCAGCATTTTCGTTGAAGCATTCAGACAAGGTTTCGACTTTGATATCGACTTAGCAGAAGCGCGTGAACCTATGGGTATCGGCAAATGGGACCACATCCAAGCGGTTGGTCGAATTCCAGCTGTCGACGCTCGTTGGAATGCTCAATTCGGACGCTCGATGACCAGTGAAGACGTTGATGCGATCTACTCGGCATTCATGCCTCTTCAGAAAGCAAAAGTAGCAGACCACGCAGCACCAATTTTAAACGCGATTGAAGTCGTGAATAACTTAAAAGAAAAGAACGTAAAAATCGGCTCTTGTTCTGGTTACCCACGAGAGGTGATGGACGTACTAATTCCAGCTGCAGCAGATTACGGTTATCTTCCTGACAACGTAGTTGCAACTGACGACTTACCGCAAGGCGGTCGCCCTGCTCCATTCATGGCACTTAAAAACGTCATTGACCTAGGTGTGACGAACGTCGCTGCGTGTGTGAAAGTGGATGACGCAGCACCGGGTATCGATGAAGGCCACAACGCAGGCATGTGGACAGTAGGCCTTGTACTATCAGGCAACGAAGCAGGCTTAACCTACCAAGAATATGTGGATGCCGACGAAGCGACACTTGCAGTTGCGCGAGAAAAAGCAAGCATTAAGCTAAACAAATCAAACCCGCACTACCTGATCGATACCATCGCCGACTTACCTAGAGTGATTGCAGATATCGAAAAGCGTTTGTTAGCCGGTGAGCGCCCGTAACAGCTAAAGCTCCGCTCCCCCCTACAACTCAGACTATGTAGCCAAATAATCCGTTCACACAAAAAGATGAAACCTCGTACCGCGTTAAAATGATACGAGGTTTCATTGTTTCCAACATTTAAGACAACAATTGATCAACAAAAAAGCTATAAATAGCGCCTTGAAAACTATGAATACCAACAATCCGATTGACTATCATACGCAATCAGACTAACAATATATTAGTAGTACTTTAAAAGCTCTACCTGAATCAACGCCTTGATTTACTTACGGTCGCAGTGTCTTAGCCAGTAAGTTATCGCTTTACAGGTCAGTTCAGATAACAATAAAAATTAATCCAAGGATAAGATTATGAAAAAACTTTCTAAAATCATGTGTGCTGTCGTCGCAGCTTCCGGCTTAGCGGCAGCTCCTTCTATTGCTGCAACCACTTATGTTGGTGCAAAAGTGGGCATGGGTTGGCTAGATAGTGCCTGTGTCGATGGCGTTAAATGCGAAGATGATTCTGTTGCGGGTGGCCTTTACGGTGGCTACAACTTTTCTGACAAGTTTGCTCTTGAACTGAGCGCAGACTACCTAGGAGACTACGATACAAGCTTTAATAGCACAGGAACTTTGAAGCAATATAGTGATTCAATCGTCGCTATCTCTCTGAGCCCTATGTATCGACTCGCTATCCAACAAAAATTTGATATCTTCTTCAAAGCCGGCCCAGCTTACATCATGCACGATGACGAAGATGACGTAGTATTGTCTCTTGGTATCGGTGCTGAAAAGCAATTCGCTGAAGACTGGGCACTGCGTGTTGAATATCAATACTTCGATGATTTCGATGATAAATTCGTGCAAGACTTAAACTCTAACCTTGTTACCGTTGGCCTTAGCTACAACTTTGGTACAGGTAACACAACGGCTTCAGCAGCAGCCGCTTCTGCAGCCGTTATAACACAGGCTCCTGCAGAGCCAATTGCCGAACCAGAAGTCATTGTTGTTGAAGAAGAAGTTGTGGTTACTAAAGCGAAAACTGAAAGCTTCTCTCAAGGTATGTTTGAGACAAACAGCACTGAATTATCTTCAGAAGGCAAATCTGCATTAATGCCATTAGTTGAAGTACTGCAAGCTCACCCTCAATCATCAGTTAATGTTGTTGGTCACACTGATTCAACAGGTGCGGCAGAGTACAACATGATGATCTCTAAGAAGCGTGCTGCTGCTGTAGCCGCATACATTGAAGAGCAAGGCATTGAAGCGGACCGCATTACAGCTTCAGGTGAAGGGGAAGAAAACCCTGTAGCATCAAACGCTACAGCTGAAGGTCGTGCGCAAAACCGTCGTGTTGACGCAACGATCCCAAGCTTCGAATACCAAGAAAAAGCGCAAATGGAAGAAGTTATCGTAGAAACTGCTGAATAATAGCACTCTACCTTAATTAAAATAATAAGGGCGGAGCACTTTCAAGTGCTCCGCCCTTTTCTTTATCAGGCTCTCCCCATATGCCATCAGCTATAAGTAGAAGCCGTAAAAATCAGTCTACTGCCAAGCTGTACAATCAGAGACTAGACTATTTCCCAGCTGTGGGTCATCTCTACACCAGCACCCAGCATTAAGCATACTGAACAGTATTTTTCTAATGAATCCGCACAGACCTTAGCAACCAACTCAGGATCAAGATTTTCACCCGACACTTCGAAGTGAATGTTAATCACAGTAAAGATTTTTGGCGCCGTTTCACGACGTGTGGTTTCAAGCTTTGCATTACAGCCCGTGATGTTTTGGCCTGCAGATTTCAAGCCATCAACCACATCAACAGAGCTACAACCGCCAGCAGCCATTAGCACCATTTCCATAGGGCTTGGCGCGGTAGCACCGCCACTGCCATCCATAACGACAGAGTGACCTGATTGAGATTGACCTAGGAATTTAAAGCCTTCGACCCATTTAACTTCTGCTTGCATGTTGTTCCTTAGATGTACGGAAACCGCCATCATTATCTATTATATCAATAATGGACACCCTACTACTGGCAGCATTTATGAGCAAGATTTTCTGTTTGAGATATTTTTTTTATGAATAGTGTAATTTTTTCCATCTAAACCCTGTCTCTATTCGTACATTCAAAATCGAATGAAAAGACGTCAAGATGAGGTATCTATGAATAAATTATCTAAAATATTGGTATCACTCGTGGTTGCGCTACCACTGATTTCGCTGTTTGTGAGCCAGACTGGCACTGCCAATACAATGGATAAAACGGCTAACTCAGGTAAGAGCGAAATAGCGACACTGGCTGGTGGTTGTTTTTGGTGTACAGAATCCGATCTGGAGAAGCTGACAGGAGTCTCGGATGTTGTCTCAGGATATTCTGGTGGCGAATTAGAGAATCCAACCTATAAACAAGTTTCATCAGGTAAGTCTGGTCACATCGAAGTGATCAACGTGACTTACAACCCTGATGTGGTTAGCTACGAACAGGTGCTTGACCAATTCTTCAGACACATCGACCCAACTGATGACAAAGGTTCATTCGTTGACAGAGGTCCACAATATCGACCTGCTGTTTTCTATCATAACCAGGATCAAAAAGACATCGCTCAGAACTTCATGATGGAAATAGACAAAGCTCAGATCTTTGGTGAGCCACTAAAAACAGAGCTGATTAAGTTTGAAAAATTCTGGCCAGCAGAAGAATACCATCAAGATTATTACAAGAAGAGTAAGGTTCGTTATAACTACTACCGCTACGCTTCTGGTCGTGATCAGTACCTAGATAAAATCTTCGGTGATGATAGAAAAGAAAATCCGAAAACGATCCGCCAAATCATCGATGACAAAAATGCGACAGCTAATGCTAAGACATACAGCAAGCCGTCTGATGCAGAGCTCAAAGCGTCTCTAACTTCACTGCAATACGATGTCACACAAGACGACGCAACAGAGCGCCCGTTTGACAACAAATACTGGGATAACAAGCAAGAAGGTATTTACGTTGATATCGTAACGGGTGAGCCTTTGTTCTCTTCAAAAGACAAATACAAATCAGGTACAGGTTGGCCAAGCTTTACACAGCCAATCAGCGAAGCTTATGTGGTAACAACTACTGACTACAAGCTACTTTACCCAAGAACAGAGGTTCGCAGTAAATTTGGTGACTCTCACCTAGGGCATGTATTTAAAGATGGTCCAAAGCCAACAGGTTTACGCTACTGCATGAATTCAGCCGCTATGCGCTTTATCCCAGCAGATAAATTGGCTGAGGAAGGCTACGAAGAATATGTAGAAATGTTCGAAGGCTAAAGCTTAAGTACTAAGAAATTAGTGCTACACCTATACCAACAAAGCCAGCATAACGCTGGCTTTGTTTTTCTAACACACTAACAAGAACTATAAATCCTAGCCTGTTAGCATTATTACCCCGTTAACATTATTAGCCCGTCAACACTGTATCTTCAGGGTATTTCAACAAGGAGGGTTCTGGACGAGCCAGCATGTACGCCAAAGTCAAAGGACCAATACGCCCGATGACCATAACGACAATCATGATGTATTTACCGGGCTCAGTGAGATTTGCAGTGAGTCCCGCTGTTAGACCGACGGTTGCAAAAGCAGAAATCACTTCAAACATCACGCGGTCAAACGCGGCTTGCTCAGTGAGCATTAACAAAAACATTGCGGTGGTTAACAGTGCTCCACTTACCACAATAATGGCCAATGACTTTGTTACAGCTTGCCAGGTCACAGTACGTTTAAACATCACTACATGCTTTTTCTGACGTAAGAATGTCCAAGTTGCTACAAAAGCGACCGCAAATGTCGAAACCTTAATACCACCACCAGTTGAAGTTGAACCAGCACCAATCAACATCAGTACTATCATCACCAACAATGCAGGCTGAGTGTACTGAGACAAATCCACACTATTAAAACCAGCAGTACGAGCACTCGCTGACTGGAAAAATGCCGCTAACCACTGACCTTGTGTCGATAACCCTCCCATGGTCGCGGAGTTATTCCTCTCCAACAACCAAAACATCACCGTACCAACCAACAACAGCGCTGGTGTCGCTGTTAACATAATCTTGGTATGTAAATGTAGGTGTCGAAAACCTTTACGCCAGTTACTCGATAAGTCGCCGACGACTGTAAAACCAAGTCCACCAAAAATAAACAAACCTGCTAATGTAAATATCACCAGTGGATCGTCAACAAAACTCATCATACTGTCTGAAAACAGCGCGAAGCCTGCATTATTGAATGCAGATATAGCGTGAAAGAGTGCATAAAAGCTTCCCGTTGCCCATCCCATTTCTGGAACCCAACGGAAACAGAGCAATACAAAACCGACAAACTCCGCCACCAACGCAAAGATAATGATCTTCTTAACTAATTTACGGAGATTAATCTTACGATCTTGTCCAAGTGCTTCTTTTGCCAATGCTTGTTGTTTAAGGCTTAATCGGACACCAAACATATAGAGCAGTACCGCAGACAGAGTCATCTGCCCTAACCCACCAACTTGCATCAAGAACATCAGTAAGATTTTACCTGCCAAGGTGAAATGCTGGCCAGTATCAACAACACCTAAACCTGTCACACTGATCGCTGACGTGGCAGTAAACAGTGAATCCGTAAAGCTTAGTCCTGTCACCGAGAACACAGGCAGCGTCAACAAGATTGCTGAGGGGATAAGAACACCTAAGAAGCTCGTAAGGATAATCTTAGGTTCAGAGCCTTTGCGTGGCTTCTTATCACTTTTAAGGGTGTAGAAAGCACCTTTTCGTTTTACCGAATTCATACTGTTACCTTACTTACCAATTACCAATTACCAATTGCGTAGCTTTCTAGATAAAGTCTCTTTCGGCCCAGCTATGATCACCACATCCCCAATTTCTAAACTCACATCCAGTTCTGGTGCTTTCGTTAAGTTCGGGCCTCGCTTAAAGCCAAGTACCTCAACACCATTTTCTTTACACAGCTTAAGGTCACCAAGTTTCTTACCCAACAAATTAGAACCAATAACGATTTCCGTCATCGCTAAGCCACTGCCAAGGTCGATAAACTCAAGAACGCGTCTATCCAACATTTTACGCGCGACACGAATACCCATATCTCGCTCCGGCATGATGATATAGTCAGCACCAATCTTAGAGAGGATCTTGCCGTGGAACTTATCATTCGCCTTAACCCAGACTGCCTTTGCACCTGACTCTTTAACGACCAAGGTCGTTAGAATACTGGAATTAACATCAGAGCCAATCGACACCATCACCATGTCGTATTCATCGAGCCTTAACTCTTTAACTGTCTCTTCGCTTGTACAGTTCGCAACAATCGCTTGAGAAACAAAAGCCGCCGCATCTTTCACTCGCTCTTCATCAATATCAACGGCGAGTACCTGTGAGCCTGAACTTTGTAGCTCTTTACAGACTGAGAGACCAAAACGTCCCAAGCCAATAACTGCATATTGTTTGTCACTCATTTATTACTCCACTTACAAAGCTATGTAGCATCGAAAACAAATAATGAAATTGTCTTCATACAAAAAAACGACTATATATCCATATAGAGATACAATTGTCAGCTAATCGCTTGATTTATAAAGGTAGAGAACAAAAGTGATTTCTGCTAATTTCTAACCCACTATTTCTGCGGCAGTACACACAATGAATGAATTCATAACCCAAGTACAAACCTACATTAACCAGAGCCATAGTGATTGGGCAAACAGCGTCCTATTCATCACTATTGCGAGCTTTCTCGCTTGGGTCGCTTGGCGAATTATCCATAATCGCTTAGAAATTCTGGTTCAGAAAACCCCATTCCACTGGGATGACCTACTGCTAGAGGCGCTAAAAACACCTGTCAGTACATTACTCTGGTGTTGGCCTGCAACTGTCTCTGTGGGGTTAATCCTTCAAGACCAGTTTGGTAATGAAATTAATTGGTTAAAAACACTTAAGCACATATTAATTATCTGTACCTTCGTTTGGTTTACCTTGCGAATGATCACCAACACTGAAGCGTACGTCTTAGAACAAAAAACCAGAGACGAAACCACAGTACAAGCTATCGCTAAAGTCGCTCGCTTGTTCTTTATGGTGATGGGCGGCCTGACCATCATGCAGGCATTTGGTCTGAGCCTATCTGGCTTACTCACCTTCGGTGGTGTGGGTGGCTTAATCGTCGGTTTGGCAGCAAAGGATCTACTGTCGAATTTCTTTGGCGGCATGATGATTTACTTCGACCGTCCTTTTAAAGTCGGTGATTGGATACGCTCACCAGACCGCCAAATCGAAGGTACAGTCGAACGCATTGGTTGGCGCATGACCATCATTCGCACTTTTGATAAGCGACCTTTATACGTGCCAAATTCGGTATTCAGTAACATTGTGGTGGAGAACCCATCAAGAATGTTGAACCGCAGAATCAATGAAACCTTCGGTCTTCGTTATCAAGATGCAGACAAGCTAGCTCTAATTGTTGATGAAGTTAGATCCATGCTCGAAACACACCCTGACATTGATGCAAAACAGACGCTGATCGTTAACTTTGATAAGTTTGGTCCATCAACCCTTAATTTCTTTATCTACACCTTCACCAAAACGGTTAACTGGGTGAGATACCACGAAGTTAAGCAAGATGTCCTGCTGCAAGTGTTGGCGATTATTCATAAGCACAATGCTGATATCGCCTTCCCAACACAAACGCTCAAGATCGATCCTCAAGATTTTGGCGAAGCTCAAGGTATGGTCATTTCCAACTCAGAAGGTCATTAAGAAGCACATCTATATTGCTTATCGTTTATAGCTTGTCGTCAAGTCGATGGGTTATCGATAAGTAAACTGGTTATCGATAAATAAACAGAGTGAAGCGTGGTAACATGGCGCCAGTATTCAAATACACCTAATTACCACTCTATGATTTTACCTGTGATCCTAGCTGGCGGCTCCGGAAGTCGCCTCTGGCCTCTGTCTCGCGAACTTTACCCTAAGCAATTTCTCAATATTGCTGGCGAACAGTCAATGCTTCAGCAAACGCTTCAACGCTTGCAAGGTCTTGAGGACTATCTAACGGATAGCAAGTGCGCAGCTCCATTCATTATCTGTAATGAAGAACACCGCTTTATTGCCGCTGAACAAGTTCGCGCCACTAAAATCCAACACAGTGGAATCCTTTTAGAGCCTGTCGGTAGAAATACAGCCCCAGCTATTGCGCTTGCTGCCCTACAGGCTCTAAGCAAATCAGTGGATAAAAAATCGAACGAATCTGACCCTATCTTATTAGTGTTGGCGGCCGATCATCACATCGCTAAAACCTCTGAATTTCAACAAACAATTAGCCGTGGTGTTGGTTACGCAAAACAAGGCAAACTGGTGACATTCGGTATAACCCCGAATGCTCCAGAGACTGGTTATGGCTATATCAAACAAGGCCAACCACTTCCCTCTAGCCTGCAAATAGAAACCAACACTACAGTGCAATCAGTCCATCATGCCTACACCATTGAATGCTTCATAGAAAAGCCTGATAAAGCAACTGCAGAAGAATACATACGTTCAGAGCAATACTTGTGGAACAGCGGCATGTTCATGTTTAAGGCATCCCGCTACCTTGAAGAACTCTCTAAACACCACCCAGAAATATTAGCGGCTTGTCAGTTAGCTCTTTCAAAGCAAAATACCGACCTCGACTTTATCCGTATCGAGGCAGAAGCATTCAAAAATAGCCCAAGTGACTCTATCGATTATGCCGTGATGGAGAAGACCTCACACGCCGCAGTGATCCCGATGGACGTTGGTTGGAATGATATTGGTTCGTGGTCTGCTATCTGGGATGTAAGCGACAAAGATGAGCACAATAACGTCATTGAAGGTGATGTATTAACCGTCGATTCTCAACACAACTACATTCATGCGGAAAATAAGCTGGTCGCGACTGTAGGTGTCGACAATTTGATCATTGTCGAAACTAAAGATGCAATATTGGTTGCGAACAAAGACAAAGTTCAAAGTGTTAAGTCGATTGTTAGCCAACTGAATCAGGCTGGTCGAACGGAACATGTCCATCATCGCGAGGTCTTTAGGCCTTGGGGTAAATACGACGTGATCGATCTAGGCAAACGAGACAAAGTGAAGCGCATTACAGTCAACGCTGGCCATAGGCTTTCGTTGCAAATGCATCACCATAGAGCAGAACATTGGGTAGTCGTGGCTGGCACTGCGAAAGTAACCAACGATGAGAAAACGTATCTAATCGAAGAAGATCAATCCACTTACATTCCACTAGGCCATATCCACAGCCTTGAGAACCCTGGAGACTCACCTCTCGAAATGATCGAAGTACAAACCGGTAGTCACTTAAGTGAAGACGATATCATTCGATATCAAGACAGCTATGGGCGAGAGGTTCGAAACCAACAAGCTTCTTCGTCTCAGAACAACAAATCGAAATAAAGCGGCGACAATCAAGTGAAACCAACATTAGACCTTAGCTGCTTTAAGAACAACGATATTCGCGGCATCATTGGTGACCAAATCAATGGGTACTTTACCTACCTGCTCGGCAAAGCATTTGGAGAATACGCCCTATCCACGACACCTGAAGCCTCATTCGATGGATTGGCTCAAGTGGTGATTGGTCGTGATAACCGAGAAACGTCCCTTTCATTACAAGAAGCCATGACCAAAGGCTTAATCGAGTCTGGAATAACCGTCGTTGATCTTGGAATGACAGGGACTGAAGAAGTCTACTTTGCAACTCGCCACCTTGGCGCCATTGGCGGAATCCAAATTACGGCAAGCCATAACCCAATTAATTACAACGGAATGAAATTGGTCGGCTTGGACGCTAGCCCGATAAGTAAAAACAGTGGGTTAGATGAAATCAAACGACGCATTGCAGAGCTTAATCAAGAGCTGAACTGCAATTTACCGTTCGTTCATGCACAACCAAGTAACTCTAGTAGATCGACCAGTATTCTCGCCCCTTATGTAGACCACCTACTCTCTTATATATCTCCTTCTGAGCTTTCACCTATGAAAATTGTGGTGAACGCAGGGAACGGTGTCGCAGGGCGTATTATTGATGATTTAGAAGCTCGCTTTGCCACGCTCGATATTCCGATCACCTTCATCAAGGTTCACCATACTCCTGACGGAACATTCCCTAATGGCATTCCGAACCCATTGATTAAAGAAAACCAAACAGCCACCAGAGACGCCGTTTTACAAAGCTCGGCCGATCTTGGTATTGCTTGGGATGGAGACTTCGATCGCTGCTTTTTCTTTGACGAGACAGGCAATTACATTGAAGGTTATTACATTGTCGGGTTGCTTGCTGAAGCATTCTTATTAAAAGAGCCGAACGCCACTGTATTACACGATATGCGCATGACATGGAACACGATTGAAATCGCTTACAAACGTGGTGGAAAAGCGATTGGGATTAAAGCGGGACACGCACTTATCAAAGAGAAGATGCGTGAAACGAATGCGGTCTACGGTGGTGAGATGAGCGCACACCATTATTTTCGTGATTTTGGATATTGCGACTCAGGAATGATTCCTTGGCTACTGGTTATTGAACTAATGTCGAAAACCCAACAGTCTCTTTACCAACTGACGAACGCAAGTATGGATAGATTCCCCTCATCCGGAGAGATCAATCGCAGAGTATCCAACCCAGAGGAAGTCATGGCTTGTGTGTTATTGCACTACCGAGATAATGCCGTTGAGATCGATCACACAGACGGGATCAGCATGAATATGGACACATGGCGCTTCAACTTAAGAAAGTCTAATACCGAGCCATTAATACGCCTTAATGTAGAAACCAGACAAAATAGAGCTTTGCTATCACTTAAAGTCGACGAGCTACTGTCTTTTCTTATTTAAGAGTCCAAGGCGCTTTCCGTTTAAAACTAAAATCCACAAAAAAGCCCTTACTAGCGATTGCTAATAAGGGCTTTGAATTTTCAGCAGCTTAATCGCCGACTGTAATATGCAATAATCAGTCTATTTGTTACGACGTGCTTCAACAGCATCTGCTAGTTGGCGAAGTACTGTTTCAGTATCTTCCCAACCGATACATGCGTCAGTAACAGATTGGCCGTATGTCGCCGCTTTACCGTCAACTAAATCTTGGCGACCTTCAACAAGATGAGATTCAATCATCACACCAAAGATGGCTTTGTCACCGCCTGAGATCTGTGCACTTACGTCATCAGAAACGTTCATTTGGCGCTTGAACTGCTTTGAGCTGTTCGCGTGGCTGAAGTCAATCATCACCTTCTGTGGAAGACCTGAAGCTTCTAGCTCTTCTTTAATCTTACCAACGTGCTCTGCACTGTAGTTTGGCTCTTTACCACCGCGTAGGATGATATGACAATCAGGGTTACCTGCGGTTTCAACGATCGCTGAGTGACCGTATTTAGTTACCGACAAGAAGTGGTGCGAAGCACTTGCAGAGCGAATTGCATCTGTTGCGATCTTGATGTTGCCATCCGTACCATTCTTGAAGCCAACTGGGCAAGATAGGCCTGAAGCCAGTTCACGGTGAACTTGAGATTCTGTCGTACGTGCGCCAATTGCGCCCCAGCTGATTAGGTCAGCAACGTATTGCGGCGTAATCATATCTAAGAATTCACTCGCCGTAGGCATTCCCATATCAGTTAGGTCAAGTAGTAACTTACGTCCTAGACGAAGACCGTCATTTAGTTTGAACGTGTCGTTCATGTACGGGTCATTGATTAGGCCTTTCCAGCCAACAGTGGTACGTGGTTTTTCAAAGTAAACACGCATTACGATTTCAAGGTTATCGCCTAGTTCGTCGCGTAGCACTTTCAAACGTTTACCGTACTCAAGCGCAGCTTCTGTATCATGAATAGAACATGGGCCAACAATAACAAGTAAGCGATCATCGCTATCTTCTAAAATATTGTGGATCGCTTTGCGGCTTTCAAAGGTTGTAGAAGAAGCAATTTCTGTCGCTGGAAACTTTTCTAAAACAGCAACAGGGGGTAATAACTCTTTTACTTTGTTAATTCTTACATCATCAGTCTGGAACATTGCTTACTTCTTCCTATTTTCTATCCTTGAGGCTGAATGCACGTTATCTCACGTCATTTTCCATCAGCATTTATCTTCTTGTTCCCTGTAACTTAACTAGTAAAAACCACAGTTTCAATCACTAATTAAAAAAAAACGCAATTTATTTTGTGTTTTATATTTAAAACACCCTGTATAATATTATTTACACGTTATCGATTGTGCAGTTATCAGACACAGTAAGAACACAGCTCTTCAAACTATCCTGGCTAGATAATGTCTTACGCAACGATAGATAAAAGCTCTTTACCACACTACAGCCTTTACAAAACGCATACACAAAAAATAGAGAGCTAAAGACTTTTCGTCACATAGAGAAAAATGGGAACTAGCACCACAACCTTGGTTTGGATGTTACTCATCGAAGAATAGAACTGATCAAATTTGGCAATTTCTGCGCAGGAACGGTATATGGAGAATTGTACAGGCGAAACAACAGAAGATGTGACGACGAAAGAAACGAAGAACAGCTAACTGGTTGATAAGATTGCTATCGCGACCTTACCTTGGCCTCGATCGTCTTGTGAAAAGCCTCAAAGCGATGTGCCCTTCAAATGCAATAGTACAATTTAATTAATAAAGTCGCTTCGGGCTTGTTGAACACTCGGGATTTAGTGTTGACTGCGCAACACCCTAGCCCTTATTTGTTATAGCTCAGCGATGTGCGAAAGAGTTTCCGGATGACGCTGAACCAATTTTAGAAGGGTCACAGCTTGTCCATTTGGTGCGCTACGCCCTTGTTCCCAGTTTTCTAATGTTCGGGATGATGTATGCAGTAAACGCGCAAACACACCACGCGACATATTAAACTGTTCACGGATACTCACGATTTCATTAGGTGAAATATCTAACTCACTGATATCGTTAACTTGATGAGTTTTAAGAGTGAGTTTACCCTCTGAATGCTCTTTAGCCTCAACAAGAGCAGTACTTAACTCTGCAAATAGGTCACGATTGCTCATTACGCCACGCCTCCATAAAAGCCTTTAATTGTTTCTTTTGATCTGCAGTTAAATCGGACATTTCATTCTTGCCATAAATTGTCAGCAAGTAGAAACGACGCTTTTCATCGAGGAAGTAATAGATAACACGAGAGCCGCCACGCTTGCCCTTACCTTTACTTGCAACTCGAATCTTTCGCAAACCACCTGTACCTTGAATCACGTCCCCCTGTTTTGGGTTAGACATTAACTCAGCTTGAAAAAGCCTAAACTCATCATCGCTGAGATATTCATTACGGTACTTTTCAAATATGGTCGATTCGACAAATACACTTTTCATACTCAGAGTATACGCAAGTGACGTACACATGGCAAAACTATACGTGATTAACGTAGTTATGACCTTTCGAAAGGTGAATCTGACCTGAGCTATAACGCCTGCATACTCAAAGCCGACAACGAAACTTGCACTCACTTCTGCACTGAGCTATTTGTCGCGATACCTCTATCGCGGTGCGTTGGAGTGAGCCGACCCACCTAGCCGAAAGGCATTGATAATAAGGAGAATGGCATTGACGAAATCAGAGGAGATGTGGCGACGAAAGAAACGAAAAACAGCTAACTGGTTGATAAGATTGCTATCGTAACCTTATCTTAGCCTCGCTCGCCTTGAGAAAAGCCTCAAAGCGATGTGCCCTTCAAATGCAATCGTACAATTTACTTAACAAAGTGGCTTCGGGCTTGTTCAACACTCGGGATTTAGTGTTGACTGCGCAACACCTTAATCCTTATTCGTTACGTCTTTTTAGAGAGCGCCTATCTATTTATTTTGTCCAAATAGAACTCTACGCTGTCTGCGTAATCAGATGTGATTTCGTGCATCATATAAGTCGTTGAATTACTTATGTGATAGTAGCCCACATAACGTTTTTCATCAGAGACAATTGTACCTAACACTACCACATTGTCTTGATTAGTCTCCTTGAGCTTTAGGTCAACATAACTTTCATCTATATTGTATAGTTGCGCTGCTACTGAGTTAAACATCAAAAGATTACTAAGCATCGCTAATTCAAGCACTAACTCTGGATCGTGTTCTCCTTGCCCGATTAACGAATGATTTATATTTAATCTTATTGCTAAAGCATTATTCGACTCAAAGTAGATTGGTTTATCTAGACACCAACCATTTTCTTCTATTACACACACATCCAAAAACTCTTTAAGTGCTTCTATTTCTACAGTTTTGTACAACGTATTCGCACTAGCAATGTTAGTAAATATGCAAGAAATAATAACAAATATAAACTTCATTCTATACCTTTCTTCTTACGGAGACATAACGAATGACATGGATTTCCCCTCCCGAGGATCTGCCACACTTACGTGGTACTTAATTACACCGGAGGCACCATGTCTGATTATTCTTATTTCTGCGGTATCGACCTAGCTAAAAACCACTTTAGTCATCATGCCGTAGAGCAAAATAGTAAAATCTTACTTCATAAGTCACTAACTCGCTCTAAACTACTGACTACAATAGCAAATATGCCACTTATGCGTATAGGCGTTGAAGCGTGTGGTGGTGCACATTATTGGG
>NZ_JBFRVX010000197.1:0-2579 GCF_041475345.1 Vibrio sp. 10N.222.48.A3
TCCAACCACAGCAGAGTGTTTGTACGACAAGCCCGCAAGCTATTTCACAAGAACCGATTTTGCAAGAACCTATTCCACAAGTTCCGGTTCAGCAAAACTCTATTCAGCAACCCCCAACTCAGCGAACACCAGAACAAGTGCAAGAGCCAGAGAAGCACATTGCCAGTGTGACGGATTCAAAGCCAGCGATTGATATTGAAGAGATGCTAGAGACTCTTGATGGCGATACCGAGTCTGTTGAATTGTTGCTAGGGGTCTTTGTCGAAGATCACGCAGATGACTATACCAGATTCAAATCTCTGCTCACCAAGGATGAAACCTCTGCTGCTCGCATTGTGCACAGCTTAAAAGGTGTGGCTGGCAGCATCAAAGCGTCTCGGTTAGCGATCATTGCAGCGACTATTGAAATGACAATGAAGCAGTCCAGAGCCATCAGCGAGCACGATTTAGCCGAACTAGAGCTAGCGATAAAAGCCTCTGTAGATTCTGCTCATGACTATTTAAATACCCAACGTTAACTTTTACAGGTTTTTTGACAATACTCTGACGAAGCGCTCATACAATCCGCGCCCTTAGTCTTTGTCAGAGGTTTATATGTCACGAGTTTCGAGTCGAAATTGGATCGTGTTAGGGCTTAGCATTGTGCTAAGTGGTTGTTCTCTTTTGGAAGTTAAGCTAGATAGTCAAACGACGCCTCTTACTCAGCAAGAGTTACAGGCTCGGATCATGACGCGTGAATACGCCAAGATGTTTTTTACACGAGTAGAAGACTCGGCCGATCTCATTGCGCAATCTTACCCTGCTGATGACACCTTACATCAATCTTATGTGTTGCTTTGGAAGATCCATGCTGAGCAGGGCTTACAACAAGCAGCGTACCAAACCTCCCCAATGTCAGCATTAATTGACTCATGGGTTTTCACAGCCCAAATGAATCAGTTTTATAGCCAAGGCGATGGTGCGGATCTGTTCGTGACGGATAATGCGGTAGAGACTGCTCGTTCTCTTGACCAAGAAGCTGAGAAGCTAGCAAAGGGTGTATTGAGCTCAAGTGATTTCAAAAAGAGCAAAGCATTCGTCGCAGAGTTCGCCGCGAGCAATCCTTTTAAAGATCTTACCTTCAGAAGCACACCCGCTTACCGTGAATGGCTAAGTTACCTTGGTAAAGACGAATCTCAAATCGTTCAAAGCCTAGGTACCATGCCGGAGGCGATGGGCGATGCATCAGACCGCTTAAGCCTAATGGCTGACCAAACACCGAAATTGATGACGTGGAAAGCTGAGTTGGTGGCGATGAATAGCTCGCTAACGGGTGAAGACCTATCGATGACGCTGGAAAGCCTTCGTCAAACATCAGCAAGCATGCAGGACTTCATTGAGAATAACCCTGAGTACATGCAAACACTGGCTTCTATTATGTCGACAGAAATGCAGCCTCTGCTCAACGACCTAAGTGATAAGACAGATCAAAAATTGGCGATGCTCACTGAAGAACGTGTAGCCTTAGAAAAAATGGTGACACGAGAGAGAGAAGCTCTGGTCGCGATGATTGCGAAAGAGCGTATTGAAATTGCAGGCATTGTGACTTCTGAAAGGGAACTGTTTACACAAGATCTTGATCGCGTCTCTCAAGAGGTGGTGGTACTCGCTATTGATAAACTGATGGACTTAATCAAAGGTGTGATTATTTACTTCATCCTGTTTATCTTGGTGGTGTTCTTTGCACCGTTAGGCATCGGTTATTGGTTGGGTAAACGAACCGCCAACAAATAAATTCAGTAATTAAGTAGATCAAAAAAGAGCGCTCTAGAGCGCTCTTTTGGCATTTATATCATCAACATTTTTGTGCTTAAGCACTAAAGCCTTAGCTTAAGCTTGTTGCTTGCTCAGTTCAGCGGCTTCTTCAGTTTCAAGCGCTGGTGCTGTTGGTTCACATTTATCAACGAACCAACCCATGTAAGACGTTACGATAGTCACGAGGATACAGATGAAGCTCAACCACATGAACGGAGCGTAAGAGAGCGTTGCGACACCAAGAATACTCGCCATGTAGATACCGTTATCACTCCAAGGAACCATGCCTGAGGTTAACGTGCCACCAAACTCAGCATTACGAGATAGGTTCTTACGTTTGTAGCCCAAACGGTCGTAGTTCTTCGCACAGATTTTTGGCGTAAGGATTAACGATACGTACATCGCAGAACCGAACACGTTACCCATGAAAGCCGTGCCGATCGTGCTTGTTGCTAGAGAGCCTGCGCTATTTACTCGGCGCTCGAACACCTTAGCAATCGTCTCTAATACGCCCACTTTATCCAGTAAGCCACCAAAACCTAAACCAAACACAATTACCGCTACCGAACCAAGCATTGAAGACATGCCGCCACGGTTAAGAATCGAGTCAATAAACTCTACGCCAGAGGAGATAGAGAACGGTGCCCAAGCAGTATTGAATGCCGTTAGGAAATCGATATCTTGGATCATGACTGCCCAGATAATACCTAGCAGAGAACCGAAGCTGATTACCGGGAATGAAGGCATGCGGAAAGCCAACAGACCAAGCACGATCAGTACTGGGA
>NZ_JBFRVX010000198.1:0-7534 GCF_041475345.1 Vibrio sp. 10N.222.48.A3
TGTCAGTCGATAGAACGTTATAACTGCCACCAATCACCTTTGGCACACCAAAGTCACAAACCACCAGCGTAAACACCACGATCAGAGTGCTGATCAAACCGTATTTTGCCGCAGGTAACGTCACCATGAAGAAGGTTTTTAGCGATGAAGTATTGAGTGCACGTGCCGCCTCATACAGACGAGAATCAGAGGTTCTTAACGAGGTAGTCAGAATCATCAAGGCGTGTGGAAAAGTCCAAAATATTAAGCCGAGTGATATACCAATCAAGCCGTATACCGAATTTCCCCCTAATACTTCTTTGGCGATACCTTGGTTGCCAAATAAGAAGATCAAACTGATCGCAGGAAGCAACGACGGAGCTAGAATCGGCGCTGAACCCAACACCTGAAAAAGCCCCTTGAAAGGCATGCATGAACGAGTCAAAGCATAGGCATACCCAAACGCTAATACTCCCACGACAACGGTCACTAACAACCCAAGCGTGAACGTATTGCCTACCGACTGCCATAAGCTTTGAGACGCAAAATACGTAGCGAAATTCTCTAAGCCTACAAATTCGCCATCTGCGTTCTGAACACTCTTTTTCAACATCGCCCACAGTGGCATCAGGATAAACAACGTCATGACCACAGACAAAAAGGCCAGCAGCCCAAACAGAATTACGTTGTCTTTGCTTAACCGAGCCAGAAAAGGTTGTACTCGTCGTTGAATTAGCAGCTTAGATTGCATCATTTGAGTCGATTCCATGATTGTTTACGCCGCCTCGTCTTTCATCACTTGCACGCTTTTCGATGGGTAAGCTCTCAGGCCTTCTTGATCAAACGCCACGTAACGAATATCACTGCGACGCAGCTTCAATCGGTTGAACTCTTTGACGGGTACATCAACGATGATCTCTTTCGCCGTTGAGTCATGTTGCAATTGACACTCAACACGATAAAACGCCCCTAAGAATTCGCTTGATACGATTCTCACTGGCAAGGATTCACTAAAACGATCAACAAACTGGATTTGCTCTGGACGAACGGCAATATCGAAAACATCACCCAGATTTGGCGTGAGATTATCTAAGCCAGGTAACGGCAGCATTGACTCAGCAATGCGCATCTTGCCTTGAGCTGCAACAGAAGCTTGAATGAAATTCATACTGCCAACAAACTCAGCCACAAAACGACTGACGGGTTTTTGGTAGATTTCTTGTGGAGCACCCACTTGCTCGATAACACCATGATTCATCACCACAATGCGGTCTGCCATCGTTAACGCTTCATCTTGGTCGTGCGTCACCATAATAGTAGTGATACCCAGCTTACGTTGCAGTTGGCAGATCTCATCACGTAGGTGTGTTCTTACCTTCGCATCCAACGCAGAAAGCGGTTCATCGAGTAGCAATAAGCCCGGAGACAACGCTAATGCACGAGCCAGAGCAACACGCTGCTGTTGTCCACCAGATAGCTGATTTGGGAATTTCTGACCAGACGTTGGTAAGCCGATGGTCTCTAACCAAGACTCAACCGTCTCAAGGGCTTCTTTGGTCGACATCCCTTGATTCTTCAAACCAATTGCGATGTTCTCTTCCACAGTCAGGTTGGGAAATAGAGCATAAGATTGGAATACGATACCAAAATCGCGCTTCTCAGGAGGTAGGAACGTCGTATCCGCTCCATTCTGCTCAATTGAGCCTGAGGTCGGTAAATCCAGCCCTGCAATCGCACGTAGTAGTGTCGTTTTACCGCAGCCAGACGGGCCAAGGAAACAGACGAACTCACCTTTTTCGATCGATAGGGATATGTCTTTTAACGCTGTAAATTGGCCAAATTGCTTTACAACGTTTTCAATATTCAAATAAGTTTGGTTGCTCATACTACAGCACTCTCTATATGGTATATACCAAATTTAAACTGAGAATATTGCAGTTGAGTGACAAATTTATAGTAGCTAAATGACAGTTATATTGCAGATATAATAAGCATTAAAGATTGCTATTTGTTCAGCTTTAAAAGTTAGTTCAACGTTGAAAGCCCTCAATGACGAACCAAAAAGTCACTGAGAGCCTAAATGTAAACTTCTAATTTAAACGCTAGATTAATCTATGATTCAACCTTGTCGGCTTTGCCCGCCGCACCTGCGAGTTTGGATAACTGTCTATCTAGCCACAATGGCGTGTTACCAGAATCTTCTGCGTTCTCTTTTCTTCGCACCGCATCACGCACCATCATCGCACCTACCCAGCGAAATGGCTCTGGCGGGAAGTGTCCCAACGGGCCTTTGGTTAAACCGCTTCGTGTCCATGCATTATCGATATCGAGTACCATGGCTGACAAGATCTTCCCGCCCATACGGGTTTGAGCAACGCCATTGCCTGAATAACCAAGCCCATAATAAATATTGCTTTGGCCTTTTAGATTACCGAAAAATGGCAATCCGGTGACCGAACGATCTGAGCCTCCAGACCAATTGTAATCGAATTCACTTTGTTCCAATTTAGGGAACAGTTTTTGAAACGATTGATTGAGAATCGGCAGGTAGCTAGTGGTTTGGTTAAACATGCTTTCAACTTGATTGGCAAACGAGAATTTATTGCCGCCTTTGCCCAACATGAGTCGTCCATCTTGGGTATCTCGGTAGTAGTGGACAAAGATACGCGAATCCACCACCGCCGCCCCTTTCTCTGGGCCAAATTTCTTGAGCTTTTCAGGAATAGGCTTGGTCACTACCATATCTGAAGAGACAACCACAATGCTGCGTTTGAACTCTTTAAAGTGATCGTGCATCCACGCATTGAGTGCCAAAATCACTTTATCTGCAAATACGGAACCGCCTTTGGTTTGAATTCGAGCTGGGGAGCCATAGTCGAGTGATGTCATCTCTGTATTTTCGTAAATTTCGACACCCAATTCGATCGCAACGCGGCGTAAGCCTCTCGCCAATAACGCTGGCTGCACACTACCCGCAGCTTCTGAGTAGTAACCCTCAATGTGGCGATCAGATCCCGCTTTATCAGCCAAAGAATTGTCGCACTTCTTCCAGCTATTGATACCCTGCTTAACCAGCTCATTAACGACAGGCTCCATTCCACCCTTTTGAGCTTTATTGGTCGCCGTGTAGTAAGTTCCGCTGCGATATAGATGCGCGTCAATCTTGTGTTCGTTACAGAAGGCTTCGATCTCGTATATAACCTTTTCCGACTCCTTAACCAACCATTTCGCTTGTTCTTTTCCGTAGAGCTTTTTCAGCGTCGGATACTTAGTTGACCACGTCAGCATGCAACCGCCGTTCGCACCAGAAGCACCGCTACCACATAGGCCTTTTTCAATCACGACAACATGTTTTTCGGGTTGCTGTTGTTTGATTAAAATCGCCGTCCATAAACCCGTATAGCCACCGCCAACAATGGCGATATCACAGTTGACGTCTTTTTGGAGCGGCTTAACCGAATCTAGCCCCGCATTGATGTTGCCAAACTCTTGTTCCAACGCTTGCTTGAACCAATATGAGTAGTGCTTTGTCATTTGTTGTACCTTACTTAAAACCTAAAGGCGTAAAACTAAAAAAGGAAGACCGAAGTCTTCCTTTACTGATTTCTAACTTCTAATGAACTAAATAGTTAAGTAACTGAATAGGTCGTCAGATTAAGATTTTGGCTCTGATTTAGCGTCAAACTTGTCAGACCATGTTTTAAGAACGTCGGCACGTTCGCTGCCCATTCGAGCGAAGTCCATTTTTGCCATGTTCTTTTCTACATTAGGGAAGTTCTCTGCTTTGCCTGTCACATCTTTGTGACCAACAACTGGGTACATTTCGATGTAAAGCTCATTTGCCGCTTTAGAAATAGACCAATCGATAACACGTTGTGCTGCATCAGAAGGCTTAACAAGACCTACCGCTTCAGATTCCCAGCCGATGCCTTCAGGCGTAATCACTGAAAGTGGCGCGCCTTGAGTTTTCAGCTTAGCGCCACGGCTCGCCATAGAAATACCGATAGCGACTTCACCCATGCCCGCTTGAACACATGGCTTAGAGCCTGAGTGCGTGTAGTGAGCAATGTTTTGATCTAGCTTCTGCATGTAGTTCCAACCTTGGTCTTCACCCATGTTTTGTAGCCAAGCCGAAACCTGCATGTAGCCTGTACCAGAAGACGCTGGGTTTGGCATAGCAATATGGCCCTTGTAGATAGGCTTCGTTAGGTCATCCCAAGACTTAGGTGCCGGTAGGTTCAATTGCTTAGCCACTACTTCGTTAAAGCAAACTGCATTGAAGAATGCGTCATTGCCGTACCAAGCTTGAGTAGATTGCGGGTCGTTAAGGTTTACACGCAACGCTTCTACACCTTGAGGAGTGTAAGGCTTAAGAATGCCCTCTTCTTTAAGCAGTGCCATTGAAGAACCAGCAAGTCCCCAAACTACCTCTGCGCGAGGATTGTTTTTCTCAGCCAATAATTTTGCCGTCATGATCCCTGTTGAATCACGCACCCACTTGATGTTGATGTCTGGGTTTTCACTTTCAAATGCGTTCTTGTATTTCGCTAAAATGTCAGTTTCAAAAGCGGTGTAAACCGTCACTTCCTGTGCTGCATAAGCATTACCAGCTAGTAGAGTAACTAATGCTGCAAGTGATCCTTTCATAAAACGGTTTTTCATCATTTTCTCCAGTCAGGCCAACTCTAAAGTGAGAAGTTGCCAAAATTAAAAATTGCCAAAGTTAAAGTTGTTAAAGCTAGAAGCTCCATCTAGAGGCTTCTATATCCATAAATTCATTTAGGTTGTTAGAACACACCTTTATATTGGTATGTACCAGATTTCGAGTATTAAGCTAACTGGCTTTTATGACGATTAAATGAACAAAAAATGGCAATTTCAAGATCGGTAAATTTCTCAACACAAGTGACCAATCTTAATATGAAGCTTTTGTGAAAATAACGTTTGGACTATTTACGACCGTTTAAATTGGTTGTTAAAGTAACCGCAATCACTGGTATAGTCCAAAATTAAAATCACGAGAATTGAACATGAGAAACGAATATTTACTACTGACACCGGGTCCTCTATCTACTTCTGAAACCGTGCGCCAAGCGATGCTAAAAGATTGGTGTACTTGGGACGATGAATACAACAAAGACATTGTTGAAGTGATTCGTAGCAAGCTTGTGACTTTGGCAACTAAGCAGGCGGGATATACCAGCGTATTAATGCAAGGCAGCGGCACTGCTTCAGTTGAAGCAACAATCGGTAGCGTTATCTCTAACAGCGGTAAGCTTCTTGTGGTCGATAACGGAGCATATGGTGCTCGTATTGCTCAAATCGCAGAATATTTAAACATTCCATGCCATGTCGTTTCCCCAGGTGAAACATCACAGCCTGACTTGAACGAAATGGAAACGGCATTGGCCATGGATTCAGACATTACTCACGTTGCGATTGTCCACTGTGAAACCACCACTGGCATGCTGAATCCAATTGAAGAGATTGCCAAATTGGCAAAACAGCACAACAAAACCGTCATTCTAGATGCGATGTCGAGTTTTGGTGGCATCCCTATGGATATTGCTGACTTAGGTATCGATTACATGATCAGCTCGGCAAACAAATGCATTCAAGGTGTACCTGGATTCGGCTTTGTTATTGCGAAGCAATCGGAACTGGAAAAATGCAAAGGCCAAGCTCGTTCATTAAGCCTTGACCTGTTTGACCAATGGCACTGCATGGAAAGCAACAATGGTAAATGGCGCTTCACCTCTCCAACTCATACAGTGCGTGCTTTCTACCAAGCTCTACTTGAATTGGAGCAAGAAGGTGGCATCGAAGCTCGTCATAATCGCTACCAAACCAACCAAACCACATTGGTTGCAGGTATGCGCTCTCTTGGCTTTGAGCCACTGCTTAATGATGATCTTCATTCACCTATCATTACTTCTTTCTATTCTCCAACTCATAGCGATTACCAATTCAAGGAATTCTATGACCGTTTGAAAGAACAAGGTTTTGTGATTTACCCGGGTAAGGTTTCAAACGCAGACTGCTTCCGAATCGGTAACATCGGTGAAGTGTATCCGTCAGACATTGAAGCTCTCATTGGCGCAGTGAAAAACGCTATGTACTGGGACATCAAATAATGACAACGACCAATCAAGAGCCAGTTCTAAAGGCAACGTACTTTCGAAGCGAAGGCGATGTGAACACCACACCAGCACGCGAAAAATGGAACGAATCGCTAAACGATGATGCGACTCAAGCGATGTTAAAGCGCGACTCTGACGTGTTTCTTCATCAAGCCATGTCAACGCCTTGCCTAGACACACTTGAAGCAGCCGAAGGCATCTATATTCAAGATGCGACGGGCAAAAAGTACATGGACTTTCACGGTAACAATGTTCATCAACTTGGTTATGGCCACCCACACATTATTAATAAAGTGACTCAGCAAATGGCGTCGTTGCCATTTTCACCACGTCGCTTCACCAATGAAACTGCGGTTCAGTGTGCTGAGAAACTCACACAGATCTGCGGTGGTGATTTGAATCGTGTGTTGTTTGCTCCCGGTGGCACATCAGTGATCGGCATGGCGCTCAAACTAGCTCGCCATGTCACCAACAATTTCAAAGTAGTGTCATTGTGGGATTCATTCCATGGCGCGTCACTTGATGCGATTTCAGTGGGTGGCGAAGCGTGTTTCCGCGAAGGCATGGGGCCGTTAATGGCTGGCGTAGAACGTATTCCACCAGCGGTTTCCTATCGTGGTGCTTTCCCGCTCAATGACTCTTTTTCGCTTTGCGGGCAAAACTCCGGCGATGCGAACGAGACCGCACGTGATGTTCACTACGCCGATTACCTTGAGTATGTGATTGAAAAAGAAGGTGGCATTGGTGCCTTCATTGCAGAAGCGGTTCGTAACACAGACGTGCAAGTACCAAGCAAAGCTTACTGGAAGCGCATCCGTGAGATTTGTGATAAGCATAACGTCATGTTGATCATCGACGACATTCCAAACGGTATGGGTCGCAGTGGCGAATGGTTCACTCACCAAGCTTTTGATATCGAACCTGACATTCTTTGTATCGGTAAAGGTTTTGGCGGCGGCTTAGTTCCAATCGCAGCCATGATCACTAAAGACAAATACAACACGGCAGCGCAAGTATCTCTTGGTCACTACACCCACGAAAAAAGCCCAATTGGTTGCGCGGCAGCACTCGCCACCATGGAAGTGATTGAGCAAGAAAATTTACTTGAAAAAGTGCAAGAAGACAGCGCTTTTGTACGTGAACAACTGCTTCAAATGAAAGATAAGTACCCAGTCATTGGTGACGTTCGCGGCATCGGCCTGCTCTGGGGGGTGGAATTGGTCACCGACCATATCACCAAAACCCGAGCGTTCGATGAAGCAGAAGCCGTACTTTATCAATGTCTGAACGATGGCCTGAGCTTTAAGGTGTCACAAGGTAACGTGATTCAATTGAGCCCGCCATTGATCATCAGCCGCAGTGAACTAGAAGTCGCTCTGTCTATATTCGAAAATGCGATAGCAAAAGTCTGCAAA
>NZ_JBFRVX010000199.1:0-6330 GCF_041475345.1 Vibrio sp. 10N.222.48.A3
GTTACTGACCCTTTTTATTTGTCTTGAGTTTTATCTAGCTAAGCTCAGATTTTCTTGAAGATGATTGAAGTGTTGATTCCGCCAAAGGCAAAGTTATTACTCATTACATACTCAACATTCAATTCGCGACCAGAACCTGTAATGTAATCGAGTTTACCGCAGCGAACGTCGATGTTTTCAAGGTTCAATGTTGGGCTGAACCAGCCGGAATGCATCATTTCTAGGCTCAACCAAGCCTCAATGGCACCACATGCGCCAAGCGTATGACCAAAGTAGCTTTTTAATGAGCTGATTGGCACTTCACCAAAAATGTTCGCGGTCGCATTACTTTCGGCAATATCGCCTTTATCTGTTGCCGTTCCGTGCGCCGAAACGTAACCAATTTTTTCAGCAGGAAGCTGTGCATCTTTCAGCGCTTTCTCCATACAGATTTGCATGGTTTCCATCTGAGGTTGAGTCACATGAGCTGCATCGCAGTTGCTGGCAAAACCGATGATTTCCGCGTAGATCTTTGCGCCACGAGCCACAGCATGTTCATACTCTTCAAGAACAAGTGTACCTGCGCCTTCACCGATAACCAGGCCATCGCGCTCACTGTCGTAAGGGCTAGGGGATTTTTCTGGCGTGTCGTTTTTTAAACTGGTAGCAAAAAGGGTATCGAAAACGGCAGATTCGGTTGGGCATAGCTCTTCACCACCACCGGCAACCATCACGGTTTGGTAACCGTGTTTGATTGCTTCATAGGCGTAGCCAATCGCTTGGCTACCTGAAGTACAGGCACTGCTGGTGGGAATCACACGTCCACGTAAGCCAAAGAATAGCCCGACGTTGACCGCCGCGGTGTGTGGCATCATCTGAACGTAAGTCGTTGCGGTGATCGCTCGTGTCGATTTCTCGTTAAGCATCACGCCAAATGCACCAACAGCGTCTGTACTGCCGGTTGAAGAACCATAGGCAATGCCTGTTTCGCCATTAGTCAAAACGTCGTGGCCAATCAGCCCTGCTTGCTCTAGTGCATTTTCGGTCGCCACTGTTGCTAGGCGAGACACACGGCCCATACCACGTACTTGTTTACGCTTATAGTGCTTAGGTAGTTGGAAGTCATCGATTGGAGCTGCAAGCTTAGTGTTTAGGCCATCGTACTGCTCAAAGCTTGGCATATACTGGGTCGCATTTTCACACGCTTTTAGTTTTGGCTCGATGTGCTGCCAATCGTTGCCAAAAGCGGTAACGCCTGACATGCCAGTTACAACAACGCGGCGGGTCATACTAAGCCTCCATTAACTGAAATCACTTGGCGAGTTACGTAGCCGGCAATATCCGACATTAGGTAGCTGATTAGGCCGGCGACTTCTTCTGGCTCGCCCATGCGGCGCAGTGGAACTTGAGGCAGCGCATGCTCTTTTACATGCTCATCAACCATCCCGGTATCGATTAGACCAGGAGCGACACAGTTTACCGTTATCTTGCGTTTTGCGAGCTCTAGAGCCAGAGACTTAGTTGCGCCAATCACACCTGCTTTTGCTGCGGCGTAGTTGGTTTGACCGCGGTTACCCATGATGCCGGATACAGAAGCCAGAGTAACGATTCGACCGCCTTTGCGTTTTTGAACCATTGGCATCACGCACGGGTGAAGTACGTTGTAGAAGCTGTCGAGGTTGGTATGGATAACACCATCCCACTCTTCTTCCGTCATGGCAGGGAAGGCCGTGTCACGAGTAATACCGGCATTATTCACCACACCATAGTAAGCGCCGTGTTCGGCAATATCTGACTCAAGCGTTTCGCGACATTCGCTGCGATTGCTGATATCAAATTGGATCAGACGTCCTGCAGCACCGAGCTCAGTGATCGACTTTAATGTGTCTTCAGCACCTTGCTTGTCACCCATGTAATGAACGGCGATTTCAAAACCGTCTTTCGCGAGTTGAATAGCGATCGCTTTACCAATGCCTTTGCTGGCACCTGTGACTAAAACCTGACGGCTCATGATGGGCTCCTAGTTTTCATTTCTTGTAATTTTTGTTCGGTCGGCACGTAGACGTTGAGTTGGCATTGAGCCACTAACTCGCCTTGGTCTTCGACTCGGGCGGTAAACACGGCCATGCCACTGTCTTCCATGAGTTGTTCAGCATAGATATCAAGGGTTTGACCTTGAGTAAATTCATCACACAGTGACTTGTAGCGACGAGAACCGAGTAAGAAGCCGATTGGAGGAGTAGTGCCGTTTTTCAGCGCATGGTATCCAGACCAAGCTGCAACAGACTGCGCCATAAACTCGATGCCAACATAAGCTGGGACCGTTTGAGATTCGGCGTCAAAGAATAGGTTGTGCGCGCCAATATCGACCTGGCAGTGAATCGACAATGCCTCAACGTTGATAGCTCGATCGATTAATATCATCGGATCATCGTGTGGGAGAAGTTGGTCTACAGAAGGGATATCAGTCATTTATTACACCAAAAATCAGGCTAATGTTATTGCCACCAAAAGCGAACGAGTTGCTTAAGATGTTCTTTACTTTAAGTTTCTGGGAACAGTTTACCAAATCAATCTCAATATCTTCAGCTTTATACTGACATTTTTGTAAGGGGAGTGGTAAGTCATATTTTAGAATATGCCACGCAATTGCAGCCTCTATCGCACTTGCCGCTCCAAGAGTATGTCCTGTTAGAGGTTTGGTTGAACTGACGGGAACCTTGTTTGCAAAAATACGATGGATGGCTTTGCTTTCCATTGAGTCATTGAGTGGGGTTGCGGTGCCATGGGCATTAATATAACCGATGTCTTCTGCTCGTAACTGTGCAGAACCTAACGCCTTTCTCATTGCTTGCTCTGCGCCATTCCCTTCAGGGTGGGGCGCTGAAATATGGTGTGCGTCGGAGCTGTCTCCATAGCCTAATAGGGCTATATTCGAAGTGCTTTGAGTTGTATTAGTAGCGGTTGGTTTTGTCTTGCTAAGCAACATAAATGCCGCTGCTTCTCCGATGTTGATGCCATCACGAGAGGCGCTAAAAGGCTTACAATGTGTGGTTGATAGCGCTTCAAGACCATGAAAGCCATTGAGCGTCAGTTTACATAGTGTATCGACACCTCCAACCAACACAGCATCAGCCATTCCTGAATCTAATAAACGTTGGGCAGTAACAAATACACGGCCACTTGATGAGCAAGCGGTCGATATCGCATAGCTTGGCCCGGTTAATGCACAATGTTGGCTAACAAACTCAGAGGTGTTGCTTAGCTCTTGTTTTGAATAGTGGAAATCTTCGGGGAAAGAGCCATGTTCTAGTTTGTGTTTAAACGCCGTTTCACCATCAGAAATTCCCGAGGTGCTTGTGCCGATAACTACAGCAATTCTATCGGCACCAAATTGTGATTTTGCTTGCTCGATAGAGTCTTTGATTTGATTAACAGCCGATAACGCCAGTTGATTGTTGCGAGTGGCGTATTCCGCTTGTTCTGATGGGATTTCTGGTAATTCGCCAGCCACCTTACCAACGACCGTCGGCTTACCGTCGTTTAGCATGTCGCTCACTTCAACCATGCTTGATTCATGCTCGCCTTTGAGGCAACCATGAATGTCAGCAACGCTTGAGCCTAATGCGGAGTGGAAACCACAGTCTTGGATATAAATAGGCATGATGTTTAGCTCTTACTTGGGTTATCGACAATCGTTGAGTTCAACGTTTGTATCGTGATGGTGTAGCCTTGAATCAAATGCTTGAAAACAATGTTGCCTGCGGTTTTGTGTGTTCCGGGCTCTGCTTGGTAATCAATTTTAATGATTGGCTGTTGGTTTTCATCAAATACGGTGCGGCTGTTTTCGGTATCGACCAAATACCAACCGATGTCTTGTAAAGGTTGAGCCCATGCTTCAACTGGCCATAGAGTCAGCATCAAATTAAATAGTACTTGCTCGGGTAGCGGCAGGATAGCGCCAAGACCAGATAGAACTTGAGTATCAATCGTTTGGTTTTGGTATTGCAGCGATAGAATGCGAGTACCCCAAGAGGAGAAACCCGCCAACACGACTTTGTCTGATGTGACTTCGACTTGAACAGGAAGTTGCTGCGTATCATCTTGCCATGTTGCGCTGATCAGCTGACTTGCCGTAAATGAGTATCCCAGTTCAGCAGGCAGCGGCAAGGCGAGCTCTGTGTCTTTGTCGATTGCGACACTTGCGCCTGTAGGCTGTTGAGACACCATCGAACAAGCGCTGAGTAGTAAGCCCAATCCAACGGCGAGCGCTATCTTGATTGTTTTGTTCATCTAAAAGCCTCTCGAGAGTTTGATTTTTCCGCTGCTTGTTGGTTGTTGATTGCAAGTGGCGAAAGCAACCACGCGACGAAAATACCAGTTAGGACGGTAACACCGAAGCTATGAATGGCATGAGTCTGACTCAGTGACAATAAGCCAAATGAGAGTAGCGTTGTGAGGCCTGACAAAGTAATCGCTAATAAGGTGCTTAGTGATTTCTTCTGTTCAGCAAAGAAGAGGGTATAGTCGATACCAATCCCTAAAATCAGAATCAAGCCCAGCAGATTAAACAGGTTTAACGTTGAGCCTAAAATGCCCGTTATCGCTAAACCAGCGACTCCGGCAATTAATGAAGGCAACAGCATTAATAGGCTTTGCTTCACACCGTAGCGCCAACCTAACACCATTCCAATAGCGGCCAAAGCTATCAATAATAGCTCGGTGATCTTGACTCTATATTCCGCAAAGAGAGCGGAGATTTCATCGGCTTTATTCAGGTATTTAACGCCTTGTTGCTGAGCAAAGCTTGAATCGAGCCATTGAGAGAACAATTCTGAATTCGTGACGTCTTTGATCAAAATGACTGACGCCGCTTGTCCATCGATAGGTTTTAACCAAAGTGGTCGAACAGGTTCTGACACCGGTGATTCCAAAAACCCAGATACCGTGATTGCTTCGAACTTAGGTAATTCTGGAAAGCTAGGCCAACCAAGAGTGTTCTGTAAGATATGGCTTTGCTGGCGATAGAGTTGTTCAACCAATTGATAGTTATCATGCTGGTCTTGTTTACTTAACAACTGCTGATTGATGCTGCGATATCCTGAGATACCTTGGCTATCGATTAAAGAGTCTAAGCTTGTGGTGATTTCTGCCAGTTTTTTGAGTAGCTTTTGATCGCTCTTAGCGGTCACCAGCAGCATATTTTGGCCACTGCCTAATCCTGATATCTCAGTAATGGCTTGCTCTTGCTGTTTGAGTTGATCAGGCATCGCTTGAAGTTGGCGAATATCGTCGTCGTAGCGAATTTGACTGAGTGATATCAAGCTAACGACAGTCACTATTAATGGTAAGCCAATTCTAAACTTTTGGTTGCTCCAGAGACTTAACCAAGTATGCCAAAGTTTCGACAAGGGAAGCGGGCGTTCTTGACTTGGTTTTGCCGCTAAAACGGGATACCAACACACCACACTGGCGTAAGCTGCGATCAGTCCAATCGACGAAAACAGAGCAAGTTGCTGTAAACCCGGGAAAGGTGCCACCAACAAACCTAGGTAGCCAATCAAGCTGGTGATCAGACCCAAGGTGATCGCAACGATAATATGTTTCAACCCTTTGTCGCTTTGCCATTGATTACCCGCCGCCAAACGATCGGTTAGGTAATGAAAAGAGTAGTCGATGGATACGCCAATCAAGCTGGCACCGAACACCAAACTAAATAGGTGAACTTTGCCGAAGATAGCGACGGTGCTTGCAAGAGCAACCAACAACCCAGTGCTGATGGAAAGCAAGGATAAGGCAAGTGGTAGGGCACTACGAAACGTCAGCCACACCAATAAAATAACACCGGCTAATGAGCCCAAACCAATAGTACTGATTTCTGATTTTGCGCTTTCGGTGCCGTAATTTGCGTAGAACACCACACCAGTATGCTGCACTTTGACGCCAAACTGCTTTTCGACTTCGCGCTCAATTGAATCAAGATCAGGAAGTTGTTCTTGAATCGCCAAGCTATAAGGTGAGCCAGCCAGCGTAGCCGTGACCAAAATATGAGTTTGCTCATTAGACTGGGCTGTGAGGTAGCCTTCTTTCAGAACAAAGTTGCTTGATTGAACGCCAACTGCACTGATGTAGTCGCGAAATAGCAGAAATGGGTCGAGAGATAGCTCTGCTGCAGTGACGCCTGAAAACGGATTGTACAGAGACTGAATGACATATTGAGCTCGCGAATCCGGCGAGTGTGTCAGCGTCTCTTTTTGTTGTTGGGTCAGCAGTTGAGCTCGGTGACGAAAATAGAAGTCGCTCCACTGGCTTTGAGTACTGGCGTTGATTTTTCCTTGAACTTGCTTAAAC
>NZ_JBFRVX010000200.1:0-7227 GCF_041475345.1 Vibrio sp. 10N.222.48.A3
AATCCTTTCAGCTTTTATACTGAAAGGATTCAGCAAAATCTGAAAAGTGACTTCAATCATCCTTTTGAATGAATCGAGCGTCATTTGTTGTTAATAAGCTTTCGTTATTTAGCTTTTCGTTATCCACGAATCAGACCGAATTAACGACACGCAGCAAAACTATTTTGAAAATCGAAATTGGCTTTGCTGAATTTTTTTACACTGAATGCTGAACCGATTCAGCTAAAGTAAAGCAAAGAGTAAAGTTCACTAATTCTTGCTCTAGTTGGAATCGTAGCGACACACAAATTCTCAAGCGATACGCTAAAGAGGCACCATGCTTAAATTATCAAAATCTGACATCACTCTAGGCCAAACGGCCAATGATAAGTTCCAAGCAATCCAAAATATTGCAGGCGACCTAACAGCCAAAGGCTTAGTTGACTCTGGCTACGTTGAAGGAATGCTGAACCGTGAAAACCAGAACTCTACGTTCCTTGGCAACGGTATCGCGATTCCTCATGGAACGACTGACACTCGTGGCCTAGTGAAAGAGACAGGCGTTGCGGTACACCACTTCCCTGAAGGTATTGATTGGGCAAACGGAAACCGTGTTTACGTTGCGATTGGTATTGCAGCTAAATCTGATGAGCACTTAGGCATTCTTAAGCAACTGACCAAAGTGCTAGCGGCAGACGGTGTTGAAGAGAAATTAAAGCAAGCAAAATCAGAAGACGAAATCATCGCCCTACTTAATGGCGAAGTTCAGCTAGAAGCAGACCTAGACGCTTCTTTAGTTCAACTACTGTTCCCTGCAAGCGACATGATTCAAATGTCTGCAGTTGCGGGCGGCCTACTTAAGAACACAGGTTGCACAGACAACGCATTCGTTGCCGACCTTGTGACAAAAACACCAACTCACCTAGGCCAAGGCCTATGGTTGTTGGGCAGCGACAAAGGTGTAACTCGCACTGGCGTATCTTTCGTTTCAACAGCGAACCATTGTGAGTACGAAGGCACACCAGTTAAAGCATTGGTAGCATTCGCCGCTTGTAACAGCGCACACCAATCGATTCTGGCAAACCTAAGCAAGATGGTTTTCGAAGGTAAGCAACAACAACTGTTGACTGCAGATGCAGCGCAAGTCATTGGCCTTCTAAAAGGTGAAGCGGTTTCTACAGCTTCTCAAGACGACGACAACTGCGCAGTATTCAAAATCAAAAACGCACACGGCCTACACGCTCGTCCGGGCGCAATGCTAGTCGCTGAAGCGAAGAAGTTTGAATCAACAATCCGCGTGTCAAACCTAGATGGCGACGGAAAAGAAGTGAACGCGAAGAGCTTGATGAAAGTAATCGCTCTTGGCGTTAAACACGGCCACCAGCTTCAATTTGTTGCTGAAGGTGATGACGCAGCACAAGCACTTGAGTCTATTGGCAAAGCTATCGCTTCTGGCCTTGGCGAAGGTTAAGGAATCGATATGTCTGATAAACAAATCAAAGCCGTTACCGTAACCCTAAACCCTGCTCTAGATCTGACAGGTAGCATCGATGTGCTAAACGTAGGTTCGGTTAGCTTGGTGAACAAAAGCTCACTGCATGCAGCGGGTAAAGGCGTAAACGTAGCAAAAGTACTTTCAGAGCTTGGCGCTAAAGTCACCGTAACAGGTTTCCTTGGTCGCAATAACGAAGAACCGTTCTGCCAACTGTTCGAACAGATGGGCGCAACTGACCGCTTTATTCGTGTCGACGGCGCAACTCGCATCAACGTGAAGTTAGTAGAAGAAAGTGGTCAAGTTAGCGATATCAACTTCCCTGGCGTAGCGGTAACACCGATTGCCATCGAGCAGTTTGAGCGCACTCTATTCGGGTTAGCTGAAGACCACGAATATTTCGTGATTGCAGGCAGCTTACCTCAAGGCGTTTCACCTATGTTATGCGCATCTTGGATTCAGAAACTTCACGATATGGGCAAGAAAGTGTTATTCGACAGCAGCCGTGATGCACTTAAAGCGGGGCTCGATGCACAACCATGGCTGATCAAGCCAAACGATGAAGAGCTATCTCAGTTATTCAACGCCGAACTAACTACACGCGACCAATGCCAACACGCAGGCCAAGCCCTAAGTGAAAAAGGCATCGATAACATCGTTGTGTCACTTGGTGCTGAAGGTGTGATGTGGCTTAACCAAGGTGAGTGGTTACACGCTCAACCACCGCGCATGCAAGTAGTGAGCACGGTAGGTGCAGGTGACACCTTAGTTGCGGGCCTATGTTGGGGCCACATGCAACAGATGCCAAAACCAGAACTTATTCAATTCGCAACCGCCCTATCTGCTCTAGCAGTTTCACAGGTAGGTGTGGGGGTAACCAGCCAACAAGAGCTGGATTCAGTACGACAAAATATCCAATTACAGGCGCTTAGTGCTCCAACTAGTCAGTTAGACACAAGTAAATAGGACAAAGGGATTATTATGAATATTACCATCATCACAGCTTGCCCAAGTGGCGTAGCAAACAGCATCATCGCAGCAGGCTTGTTAGAGCAAGCTTCAAAAACACTGGGTTGGAACGCCGCTATTGAATGTCAATCTAGCGTATTACCTAACTCTCCAGTATCACAAGACACGATCGACAGCAGCGACGTTGTTGTTATTGCTGCCAACACAAACGTTGATAAAGCGCGCTTTGTTGGCAAAAAAGTGTACCAAGAAGCTATCTCTGAATGCACAGCAGATGCAAAAGCATTTCTAGAGAAAGCGGTAACCCAAGCAACGGTATTAGACGCTTCTCAAGTTGAGACTACAGTGGAAATTACTGGTACTTCAGCAAACTCTTCTACAACAGCAAGTACAGGCAGCAAAAAGATCGTAGCGATTACCGCTTGCCCGACTGGCGTTGCACACACCTTTATGGCAGCAGAAGCACTTGAAGCAGAAGGCAAACGCTTAGGTCACCAGATCAAAGTGGAAACTCGCGGCTCAGTAGGTGCGAAAAACCAACTGACAGACCAAGAAATCGCAGACGCTGATCTTGTTATCATCGCTGCCGACATCGACGTTCCTCTTGATCGTTTTAACGGCAAAGCGCTATACAAAACCACAACAGGTCCTGCTTTGAAGAAAACAAAGCAAGAGATGGAAAAAGCATTCGCTGAAGCTAAGCCATACCAGCACACAGCGTCTTCAAATTCAGCGCCTGCTGATGAGAAGAAAGGTGTGTACAAGCACCTAATGACAGGTGTATCTCACATGCTTCCTGTGGTTGTTGCGGGTGGTTTGATCATCGCACTGTCTTTCGTATTCGGTATCGAAGCGTTCAAAGAAGAAGGCACATTAGCAGCGGCATTGATGACTATCGGTGGTGGTTCTGCATTCGCACTGATGATTCCTGTTCTTGCTGGTTTCATTGCATTCTCTATTGCTGACCGTCCGGGTCTGGCTCCAGGTCTAATTGGCGGTATGTTGGCTAGCTCAACAGGCGCAGGTTTCCTAGGTGGTATCGCAGCGGGTTTCATTGCGGGTTACGCAGCAAAATTCATTGCCGACAAGGTTCAACTTCCACAATCCATGGAAGCCCTCAAACCAATTCTGATCATTCCGTTTATCGCGAGTTTGTTCACTGGTTTGGTCATGATTTACATCGTTGGTGGTCCAGTTTCAGGCGTGATGAGCGCAATGACAGACTTCCTAAACAACATGGGAACGTCTAATGCGATTCTTCTGGGTGTGATTCTAGGCGCAATGATGTGTTTCGACCTTGGTGGTCCAGTAAACAAAGCGGCTTACACGTTCGGTGTTGGTCTATTGGCTTCACAAACTTACGCACCAATGGCAGCAATCATGGCAGCAGGTATGGTTCCGGCTCTAGGTATGGGCCTTGCAACTTTCCTAGTGAAAGACAAGTTTGAAGCAGGCGAGCGCGAAGCAGGTAAAGCATCATTCGTTCTTGGGCTATGTTTCATCTCTGAAGGTGCAATCCCATTCGCAGCGAAAGACCCAATGCGTGTTATCCCAGCATGTATGGCAGGTGGCGCACTAACGGGCGCTCTATCAATGATGTTTGGTGCACAACTAATGGCTCCACACGGCGGCTTGTTCGTACTGCTAATTCCTGGCGCTATCTCTCCAGTTCTTATGTATCTAGTGGCGATTGCAGCAGGTACAGCGGTAACAGGTTTTGGTTACGCAGCTCTTAAAAAGATGAGCGATTCTAAAGTGACTGCAGAGGCTTAATCCCCCTACTCTGTTTAGCGGTTAAGGCTGACGAACAGAGGCTCTTGATAAAACAGTCCCTTGTTAAAACTGTTCCTTGGTAAAACTGTTCCTTGGTAAAGCAAAAGGCTCCTCAATTGAGGAGCCTTTTTATTATTCGTTGTCTTGGGTCGTTAAGATGGGCAACTGGAATGAGAAGGTCACGCCTTCAACATCATCCATATCGATCTGACGAATCATCTCTACCAAATAACCTTGCACATCTAACTTCAAACCTTGTTGCTCAACCGCCTTAAACAGAGCTTCTAACGCTGTGCTGTACGCCACATCTGAAACCAGATAAACGTCGCTGCATAAGTAGTAGCCTTCAGGAATGGTCATATCATAACGATCTTTCGCGACTTGCCAATTTCCAATTTCAGCGTCGATGTCGTCCCATTTATTATTCATTTGCTTGATCGGCGTAGTGCCCATCAAGTGAGTCGACTTCTGACCATAGATTTCAAATACCGTGTCCCAATCAGGATCTTCCAACTTAAGCTTTTGCATGCCGCGTTCTGGATACCAAACTAGCTCGATCGGCATAGACTTAACTAGCTCTTTCTCCATAGAAGACTGCACACCTGGATGTGCTAATTTCTGGATGAATTCTGCCGTTTCCTTAGGTGTCGCGTTATAGCCCATTTCTCGAATATGTTTTGCTGTAACACCGAGCTCACGCTTGAGCGCCTTACCTAATGACTGTGACGATGAGTAGCCACAATACTGAGCAATTTCAATCACGCTCCACGGCTCATCATTGATCAACAAACCGACCGCGATTTGTAACCGAACACGGCTTAGATACTGGCCAGGAGTTTCATTAAACAACTCGGTAAACTGACGATGAAAGTGATAAGGCGAAATCGCGCTCTCTGTTGCAATTTCTTCCCACGTACGACGCTCACCCCACTCTTCATGCATCAAGGTCAATGCATGCGTAAAGCGTTTTTGAAGGTGCTCTGGCAAAGATTCAATCAATGTAATCTCAGGCACCAGTTTAAAAGCTGGTTCTAAATGCAAAGCAGGTTTATTCTCTTGCGTCATACAGTCTTAGGTCTCTGGTACATTGGCTTGAGTCTTACTGTCGGTTAGCTTCGCTGAATTGGACAGCTTGGCTTCACTATCGTCTTTGTCCTTTATAAAATCAATCACGAGCGCTCCAAAGTGAGTTCTTCTAATGAATCTTGTTCGTCCGCTTCTTTTTCAATTAGATTTTCAACTAGCGGGGGCTTGCGGCAAAACAGGCCAAGCAACACGGGAATCAAAATCAGAGTTACCGCAGTGGCAAACAGCTCACCAAACACCAAAGATACTGCCGCTGGTTTCAAGTATTGCGCCTGCTCTGCGGTTTCGCTTAGCAATGGCAACAATCCACACACCGTTGTAATGGTGGTCAAGAAAATCGCCCTCAAGCGGCTAGTACCCGCAATGACTAACGCTTGCTGTAACGGCACCCCTTGGCGGTATTCACTATTAAAGCGCGTGATCAACACTAACGAGTCATTAATCACGATGCCTGTCATGGCCATCATTCCAAACAACGAAAGAATACTGATAGGTAAGTCCATCAAGTAGTGACCAAAAATCGCGCCCGCAAAACCAAACGGGATCACTACCATGATAATCAGCGGCTGCCAGTAGGACTTCAAAGGCACCGCCAACAAAATGTAGATCATGATGAGCGTTAGTATCATCGCTGATTTGAAGCCGTTCGACACTTCCCCTATCTCTTCAAATTCGCCGCCCGCTTTTATCGTCACACTTGGAAACTGTAAGTGCAGAGATTCAATTGTATCTTCAAGTTGCTCACGTGTTTTCTCCGGTGATTGCAAGTCTCGGTTCTGCTTCCAATACAGGTTGATCACTTGCTCTCGGTCGCGGCGGTAAACCACTTGCGGTTCTTGCTCATGACGAAACTCAGCAATATCCCCCATCATCACACTTCCGCCATTAGGTAACATGATAAGAGCCTGTTGTAGCTGAGCTAAGGTTCTGCGCTCATCTCTTGGATACTGCAGCAGCACCTTGGTCTCTTGCCCGTTTTCTAACAAGCGATGCACTTCTCTTTCGCCAAACGCTTCTCCTGCTAACTTAGCCAGTTTCGCTTGAGTTAACCCAAGTTGCTGACCATATTGATTCAACACCAATCGAACTTGCGGTAAACCATCCTGACCATCGTCGTAGACATCCGATACGCCTTTCAACGAAGCCAAAGTATCCGCTAGCTCCTCACTAACTAGAGAAGCAAGCTCACGATCATTGGAAGAGATCGTTAAGAATGTTCCGCCAGCAGGCTCCTCTGCGGCGCTGAACTTAACTGAATAAGCCCCTTCTATTTGGCCTGTGTTTTCTCTCCATCGCTTCAACAATAAATTACCCGGCAGTGAGCTTAAAGATTCGTTAGTAAGCTCAGCTGTGACTTCGATTTCGCCATAGCCATCAGACCAAGCAAGCAGGTTCACAACAGGCTTTTCCTGTAATGGGTAATCGTCCATCAAGCCTTTTTCTACTTGTGCCATTGCTTGCTCAACTTGCAACAAGGCTTGTCGCTGCAGTGGCAAAGGCGCACCATCCTCTAGCTCAATCACGGCAGAGATGTAACGCCCCGGAATTTCAGGGAACAACGCACTACGAATCGCACCATTCGACCACATGCCATAAGCCAGTGAGATAACTGCCACAAACCCAAGCAAAGACGCCACCTTGTAGCCAAGTGCAAATTCCAAAATTGGCTTATAAATGTTGAGATTGAACCACTGCAAGCCGCCTTGAGCCGCATTCTGAACCTTGGCAAAAATACTGGTCGATGGTTTTTTCACAGAGAGCTGAGCCAAGTGTGACGGTAGAATAAATTTGCTTTCAATCAGCGAGAAGATCAAAGCGAAGATCACCACAGCCGAAAACCCAGCAAGTACTTTAGCTAACTCATTGTTAATCCATAACATTGGAGAAAACGCAGCGATGGTTGTCAGCACACCAAACACGGTAGCCAC
>NZ_JBFRVX010000201.1:0-7308 GCF_041475345.1 Vibrio sp. 10N.222.48.A3
ATAGGCGTTTTTTTATTCGTGTCTTTTGAGGTTAGAGGCTTAAGGTAAGTATGTTCAGTTGGATAAAAGCTTGGATTAAGAAATACGATAAGTGGTGCGAAGAGCTTGGCTTAACGCCTGAAAATAAGCGCAGCTGCGTGGCTTATCGCCGTGACCCTCAAGGACAACAAACAGAGAGTAGGGAAGATGACACCAGAATTAAGTGAATTTCCGCTGTTTGACACCCATTGCCATGCGGACTTTGACATTTTTGAGCAAGGTTTTTCACTTGATAAAGGTATTGAAGGTTACGTTAAAGAAGCGAAACAGGCGCAAGTCGAGAAGTTAATCATCCCTTCTATTGGCCAAAGTAACTGGAGGAAGCTTGATGAAATCGCTCAATCTTACCCTAATGTTTATTACGCATTAGGCTTTCATCCTTACTTTTTAGAGCAAGCCAATGACGAGCAATTTTCGGAACTTCGCCAATTACTCTCATCAAAAACCAGTCAATGTGTTGCGATAGGAGAGTGTGGTCTCGACTTTTTTGTCGATGTTGCACGGGAGAAACAAGAGCGTTTTTTCATTCAACAAATAGAGCTAGCTAAGGCGTTTAAGCTGCCTTTAATCATCCATGAAAGGAAGTCTTTTAACCGACTTATTGAGCTAATAAAGCAGTATAAATTTACTTTGGGTGGCGTGATTCATGGATTTTCAGGGAGCGAACAGCAGGCTTTGGCGTGGATTCAGCTTGGTTTCTATATTGGTGTCGGTGGAACGATTACTTACCCAAGAGCACAAAAAACACGCACCACTATCTCAAAACTGCCTCTTGAGTGCCTGGTATTAGAAACGGATGCCCCGGATATGCCCATGCATGGAAAACAAGGAAATGTTAATCATTCCAAGTATTTAGTTACGATCTTAAATGAACTGTTTTTGCTTAGAAAAGAACCGAAGCAATCGGTTGCAGCGCAAATTTGGCAAAATAGCCATCGCGCATTCGGTATATGTGAATAAAATCGAAGGTTTTTGTTTATCGTTTGCGTAAATTGCACTTGGCTTGTGATTCGGCTCACATTTACGTGTGAATGGTACATGAATCTTCTACGAAAGTGTGAGGACGGCATTACTTTATTAGTGGTCGCATGAGTATAATTGCCTCCGCTTTATAGCCCCATTTTGTAACACGCCAATAAATAACTAATAAGGAAGTCATAAACTATGAGCCTGTTTATGAGCCTCGTCGGAATGGTTGCACTGATTGCAATCGCAGTACTACTATCCGACAACCGCAAAGCAATTAATCTAAGAACAGTGGGTGGCGCTTTCGCTATCCAATTCGCACTTGGTGCATTCGTACTTTACATCCCTTGGGGTCGTGATCTACTTGCAGGTTTCTCTGCTGGTGTAGCAAACGTGATCGACTACGGTAAAGATGGTACTGGCTTCCTATTTGGTAGCCTTGTTAACTTCTCAGTTGACGGTATCGGATTCATCTTTGCATTCCAAGTTCTACCAACACTAATCTTCTTCTCTGCTCTTATCTCTGTACTTTACTACATTGGTGCGATGCAAGTTGTAATCAAGGTTCTTGGTGGTGGTCTTCAGAAAGCTCTAGGTACTTCTCGCGCCGAGTCTATGTCTGCAGCTGCAAACATCTTCGTTGGTCAAACGGAAGCGCCTCTAGTTGTTCGTCCATTTGTTCCTAAAATGACTAACTCTGAACTATTCGCAGTAATGTGTGGTGGTTTAGCGTCTGTTGCTGGTGGTGTACTAGCGGGTTACGCATCTATGGGTGTACCTCTAGAGTACCTAGTAGCAGCGTCATTCATGGCAGCACCTGGTGGTCTACTATTCGCTAAAATCATCAAGCCTGAAACTGATGAAGTTGACGAGAACCTAGGTTCAGACATCGACGGTGGCGACGACAAGCCTGCTAACGTTATCGATGCAGCTGCTGGCGGTGCGTCAGTTGGTCTACAACTAGCACTTAACGTTGGTGCAATGCTACTAGCATTCATCGGTCTAATCGCTCTTATCAACGGTATCCTAGGTGGCATCGGTGGTTGGTTCGGTATGGAAAACCTAACTCTAGAACTTCTTCTAGGTTGGATCTTCGCACCGTTAGCATTCATCATTGGTGTTCCATGGGAAGAAGCAACTATTGCTGGTTCTTTCATTGGTCAGAAGACAGTTGTTAACGAATTCGTTGCATACCTAAACTTCGTACCGTACATCGGTGAAAACGCTCAAATCGTTGAAGCGACTGGTCAAGTAATGTCTGTTAAGACTCAAGCAATTATCTCGTTCGCTCTATGTGGTTTCGCAAACCTTTCTTCAATTGCGATTCTTCTAGGTGGTCTAGGTGGTATTGCTCCAAACCGTCGTCACGACATCGCACGTATGGGTGTTAAAGCGGTTGTAGCTGGTACTCTATCTAACCTGATGGCAGCAACAATTGCTGGCTTCTTCCTGTCTTTCTAATCAGTTAGAAATCGATATATAGACGCCATAATAATATCGCCCCGTAGCAAGAAATTGCTGCGGGGCTTTTTTGTTTTTGGGCCTAGTGATTTTGAGCATTAGCATGAGTGAATGCTTGGAGTCGAAAATGGGTCTAGAATGTTTTTTTGAGATACAAACCGTTTGCGTTCTAAGGAGCACTACAATTTATTGATGGATACCTATAATGTATTAGCTAAAGGGATAGGATGTCTCTGCTGGCAAGAAAGTAACATTGAGATTAGCTCGAACGTTATTCTTCTGGGATTAAGCCAAACTTAGCAATACGCTATATTAGCAATACACTATAGATGTTAGACACAACATGACTGATTTGTTGTGCCATAGACCAAACTGGTACTGTGCGGTGACAAGGATTGCAATTGGTAGCGAAAGTTATCAAGTCTTCAGGGAACCAAGTCCGTTCATTTGTGACTACTGAGCATTACTAAAATATCCATCTATACTGGATGGATGGTGAAGTAGTTAACTATTTGAATATATTGATCGGAGATAGAAATGAGCGATTTAAAAGCAGCAGCTCTACGTGCACTTAAACTTATGGACCTAACTACGCTAAATGACGACGATACTACTGAAAAAGTAGTGGCACTTTGTCATGACGCGAAGACTGCAGTTGGCAACACCGCTGCAATCTGTATTTACCCTCGCTTCATCCCAGCAGCTAAAAAGGCGTTGCGTGAGCAAGGTACTCCAGAAGTACGCATCGCGACTGTAACTAACTTCCCTCATGGTGATGACGACATCGAAATTGCTGTTGCTGAAACAAAAGCAGCGGTAGCGTACGGCGCAGACGAAGTTGACGTAGTATTCCCATACCGTGCTCTTATTGCTGGCAACGAAGAAGTGGGTTTTGAGCTAGTTAAACAGTGTAAAGCCGCTTGTGGTGACATCACGCTTAAAGTGATCATCGAAACAGGTGAACTTAAAGAAGAAGCACTGATCAAGAAAGCTTCTCAAATCTGTATCGAAGCAGGTGCAGACTTCATCAAAACTTCAACAGGTAAAGTGCCAGTAAACGCGACTCCTGAGTACGCACGCATGATGCTTGAAGTTATTCGTGACATGGGCGTAGCTAAAACAGTTGGTTTCAAACCAGCTGGTGGCGTACGTACAGCTGAAGATGCTCAAGCTTACCTTGCAATGGCTGATGAGCTACTAGGCGCTGAGTGGGCAGACAACATGCACTACCGTTTTGGCGCTTCAAGCCTACTGACTAACCTTCTTAATACATTAGAAGTGACAGACCAAACTGCTGATCCAGCAGCATACTAATTTCCCTATCGGGTATAACAATAAAGTCTGTTTGATGGAGTGGTGTTAAGTCACTCCATATTACCTCTTTCCCTACAAACCATACTCACTAGAGTTTGGGAGGCACTAATGTATCTACCTCAAGAAATTATTCGCAGAAAACGTGATGGTGAAGTCCTAACGACTGAAGAAATTAACTTCTTTATTCAAGGCGTGGCTAAAAACACGGTTTCTGAAGGCCAAATTGCAGCATTCGCAATGGCTATCTTTTTTAATGAAATGACGATGCCAGAACGTATCGCACTGACGTGTGCAATGCGTGATTCGGGCATGGTGATTGACTGGAGCCACATGAACTTTGATGGCCCAATCGTTGATAAGCACTCTACTGGTGGTGTTGGTGACGTAACTTCTCTGATGCTTGGCCCTATGGTGGCAGCATGTGGTGGTTTCGTTCCAATGATCTCTGGTCGTGGTTTAGGTCACACTGGCGGTACGCTAGACAAACTTGAATCTATCCCTGGTTACAATATTACACCAACCAACGATGTGTTTGGTGCTGTAACCAAAGAAGCTGGCGTAGCGATCATCGGCCAAACTGGCGATTTAGCGCCAGCTGATAAGCGCGTTTACGCGACTCGAGATATCACGGCAACAGTCGACAACATATCGTTGATCACAGCTTCAATTCTGTCTAAGAAATTGGCTGCTGGTCTTGATTCTCTAGTGATGGACGTAAAAGTAGGTTCAGGCGCATTCATGCCGACTTACGAAGCGTCTGAAGAGTTAGCAAAATCTATCGTTGCAGTAGCAAACGGCGCGGGTACTAAAACAACGGCAATCCTAACGGACATGAACCAAGTTCTGGCTTCTTCAGCGGGTAACGCAGTAGAAGTACGTGAAGCGGTTCAATTTCTAACCGGCGAATATCGTAACCCTCGTTTGCTAGAAATTACGATGGCATCGTGTGCTGAAATGCTGGTTCTGAGTAACCTTGCAAAAGATTCAGACGAAGCGCGTGAAAAGCTGATGGCAGTACTGGATAACGGTAAAGCAGCAGAGTGCTTCGGTAAAATGGTAGCGGGCCTTGGTGGTCCAACTGATTTCGTAACGAACTACGATAACTACCTAGAAAAAGCAGAAATTGTTAAACCAGTGTATGCGCTAGAAAGCGGTGTAGTATCGGCGATGGATACGCGTGCAATTGGTATGGCTGTCGTTGGTATGGGCGGTGGTCGCCGCGTAGCAACAGACAGCATTGATTACGCAGTCGGTTTTGATAGCTTCATTCGCCTTGGTGAAGTAGCAAGCGACGATAAACCATTAGCAATGATTCATGCTCGCAATGAACAACAGTGGCAAGAAGCTGCAAAAGCATTACAAAATGCAATCACTGTGGGTGGAGAATATACAGCAACGCCAGACGTTTACCGTCAGATTCGTTCTGAAGACGTGTAAATAACAGGTATCGGCATACCTTGTGTATGCCGATAAACAGAGTTCTGGTGCAAAGAGCAATAAGTTGGTGAAGAAAATGAAAAGAGCATTTATTTTAGTTTTAGATTCATTCGGTATCGGCGAAACAGCAGATGCGGACACATTCGGTGATGTAGGTTCAGACACTATGGGTCACATTGCTGACCATTGTGATCAAGGTCTTGCAGACAATGCGGATCGTAAAGGTCCACTAACGCTGCCAAACCTGTCTAAGCTAGGTTTAGCTATGGCTCACAAAGAGTCTACAGGTCGCTTTGCTCCTGGTATGGATGCAGATGCTGAAATCATTGGCGCGTACGGTCACGCTGCTGAGCTGTCTTCTGGTAAAGACACGCCATCAGGTCACTGGGAAATCGCAGGTGTACCGGTATTGTTTGACTGGGGCTACTTCACCGACAAAGAAAACAGCTTTCCAAAAGAACTGACTGATCGCATCCTTGAGCGTGCAGGTCTATCTGGCTTCTTAGGTAACTGTCACTCATCGGGTACAGAAATCCTAGATAACCTAGGTGAAGAACACATGAAGAGTGGCTTGCCAATCTTCTATACTTCAGCAGACTCTGTTTTCCAAATCGCATGTCATGAAGAGACATTCGGTCTACAGAACTTATTAGACCTTTGTCAGATTGCTCGTGAAGAGCTAGAAGACTACAACATCGGCCGTGTTATTGCGCGCCCGTTCATTGGCCCAGGTAAAGGTCAGTTCGAACGTACTGGTAACCGTCGTGACCTTTCTGTTGAGCCGCCAGCGGCAACAGTTCTTCAGAAGTTGGTTGATGAGAAGGGCGGTAATGTTCACTCAATCGGTAAGATCTCTGATATCTACGCGGGTTGTGGTATTACTCAGAAAACCAAAGCAACAGGTATCCCTGCGTTATTTGAAGCGACTAAAGAAGCGATCAATGAAGCGGGTGACAACACTATCGTGTTCACTAACTTCGTTGATTTCGACTCAGCTTACGGTCACCGCCGTGATGTTGCAGGTTACGCAGCGGCACTTGAGTACTTCGATGGCCGTATCAATGAAATCATCGATATGATGAAAGAAGATGATGTACTTATCTTAACTGCTGACCACGGTTGTGATCCGACATGGCCAGGTACTGACCATACTCGTGAACATATCCCTGTGATTGTTTACGGAAACAAGGTTCCTGCTGGCTCTCTTGGCCGTCGCGATACCTTCGCTGATATCGGTCAAAGCTTAGCGTCTTACTTTGGCACATCGCCAATGGGACACGGTACAAGCTTTCTATAATAGTTAACGAAGGGAGAGGGAAACCTCTCTCTTTTTTTTGTTTTGAGATTAAGGATATTTTCAATGGCTACTCCACATATTAATGCTGAAATGGGTGATTTCGCTGACGTAGTTCTAATGCCCGGCGATCCGCTACGTGCAAAATACATCGCTGAAACCTTCCTAGAAGAAGTGGTTCAAGTGTGCGATGTTCGTAACATGTTTGGTTACACGGGTACTTACAAAGGCCGTAAGGTTTCGGTAATGGGGCATGGTATGGGCATTCCATCTTGTTCTATTTACGCGACTGAGCTGATCAAAGACTTTGGTGTGAAAAAGATCATTCGTGTCGGCAGTTGTGGTGCAGTGAGCGAAGATATCAAAGTACGCGATGTGGTTATCGGCATGGGTGCGTGTACCGACTCAAAAGTGAATCGTATTCGCTTTAAAGGTCATGACTTTGCGGCTATTGCGGATTACAAAATGGTGCGTGCGGCAGAAGATGCAGCCAAAGCGCGTGGTGTAGACGTAAAGGTTGGCAACCTATTCTCGGCTGAGTTGTTCTACACGCCAGATCCTGAAATGTTCGAAGTCATGGACAAGTACGGCATTGTCGGCGTAGAGATGGAAGCGGCGGGTATCTATGGTGTATGTGCTGAATACGGTGCAAAAGCTCTGACTATTTGTACTGTTTCTGATCACATCAAAACTGGTGAGCAAACCACATCAGATGAACGTCAAACGACTTTCAACGACATGATGGTTATCGCACTCGACTCTGTGCTGCTTGGTGACCAAGACTAATCTGCTAATAG